>NZ_BCPZ01000123.1:0-392 GCF_001950615.1 Candidatus Protochlamydia sp. W-9 | reverse complement strand
GAGGATCCACTTGACAATGCGAAGCATCTATCACAAGCCATTCATAATCTGGATCGTCAATCAGCACCTCAAGCAACCTTTCCCAGACTCTCTGATTGCGCCATCGGATAAATCGCCGATGAGTATTGCTCCAACCACAGTAATCTGGAGGCAAATCCCTCCATGGAGCTCCCGTTCTTAATATCCAAAATACTGCATTGATAAAAGTCCTATTATCTCTTGCTATACCACCCCAAGCCCCTCTTTTTCCTGGCAAATGAGGTTCCAGTAAATTCCAAACTCTGTCGGATATATCATGTCTTCTGTGCGCTTCCATAAGATGCTCCATTGATGAGCGTAGAAGAGTAGCACATTTAAGCATTTATTTTATTTCTCGTGACTACACTATCTAG
>NZ_BCPZ01000122.1:0-251 GCF_001950615.1 Candidatus Protochlamydia sp. W-9 | reverse complement strand
AGAAGATGAAAAATCAATGGATCACGTTAGTGGATAAACTCATGCTAAAAAAGAGGGCTATGATTGAAAGTGTGAATCATCTGTTGAAAAGTAACTGTCAGATAGAACAGCATCGGTACCGAAGTCGATGGAACTTTCTTAGCCATCTGATGGCAGGTCTTGCTAATTATTGCTTGAATCCATCCAAATCTCGACTGTTCTTTTCAAATACAGAAATCGAAGTAACTTAAGCTCCTAGAATATTTTTGAGG
>NZ_BCPZ01000121.1:0-143 GCF_001950615.1 Candidatus Protochlamydia sp. W-9 | reverse complement strand
GCATCTATTAGTGGTAGCCTCTCTCTTGTGTCTGTAGGGTAGGGTTTTGCAGGATTGTAAGCCATAAATATAACATCGGGTGTTCCATCTTTCTCTTCCCAACCCTCTGGCTTTTCTTTCGGATCAAATGCAACTTTAGCAAC
>NZ_BCPZ01000120.1:0-1701 GCF_001950615.1 Candidatus Protochlamydia sp. W-9 | reverse complement strand
GCTAAAGTTGCATTTGATCCGAAAGAAAAGCCAGAAGGCTGGGATGTAGATAAATATGGAAAACCCGATGTTATATTTATGGCTTACAATCCTGCAAAACCCTACCCTACAGATCCAAGAGAGAGGCGACCACTAATAGATGCTGATATTAATAAATTAGAAGCTGTGGATTACGGCAGTGCTATAAAAATTCAGGAAGAGAAAGTAAAAGAATTTCATTCTTATAGAGGTTGAAGCCCTTTAATTTTTTAAAGTTTTAAAAATAAGCTATTTGAATATAAATAATACATTTGCTAAAGTAATGAAGTTGGCAAACGTTAAAAATTTTAAATGATCATTATTAAATTGCAAACAAAGGAGATGTTTATGATAAGTGGATTAAATGGATTTGGACATCATTATTTTCCAAGTGAAGAAAATGAGTTTTTTCAGAAAAAGCAAAATTGTTCAGTTGAATCTGCAAATAGAGAAAAATCTTCTATTCATTCGCAGCATATTTCTGAGCAGACTTCCCGCGTTTCTGAAGCTGATATTAAAAAATTAATGAGTCAAACTAATTTTACCGAAGCAAAGGCAAAAGAAATTTTAGAGGATCGAGAGTTTTATATTGAATTGGCTATGAAGCAAGGTTTAACTAGACAAGCGGCAGAGGAACAAGTAGATTCTGTCTATTAAAATTCAAAGCTAGTTAAAATTTATTTTTCATTAACTCCTTTTTGGTAATTGAGGCACATTAACAAAAATTTTTAAGTTTAAAAAATAAACTGTAAAAAAGTTACATGCTCGACTACCAAAGAAGGAAAAAGAGAAACATATTTTTAAAATTATTTGATAAATCAATATTGGGTATTGCTAAATAGATAATTTTATTTCAATAAACTTATCTATTTAGCAATACCCATACCTATTATTTATAAATTAAACGGATCTACCTAATTTTCGTTGGTAATTGGACATTTAAATTTTAATGAATTAAGATCACTATTCTTTATATGTCTCAATTACCCAGAATGAAGTCAACTAAATATTAGACTCCCCTCGAATTTTGCAAATTTTTAAAAGGTAGAATCAACATGCTTTTCTGCCCCTTCTCTGCTTAAACCTTGCTTCATAGCCAATTCAATATAAAACTCTCGATCCTCTAAAATTTCTTTTGCCTTTGCTTCGGTAAAATTAGTTTGACTCATTAATTTTTTAATATCATCTTCAGAAACGCGGGAAATTTGCTCAGAAATTAGTTGTAATTGAGCAGAAGTTTTTTCTGTGGAAAAATTGCTTTTATGATCATTCAAAAATAAATTATGTTTAAATTCTTCTAGTCCTTTTGTCATAATATCTCCTTTATCTGTAATTTAACGATGCCAGATTAAGTTAATCTTAATATCAGCCAACATTATTAATTTATTTAGCAGATTTATTATGTCTGTACAAATAGCTTATTTAAAAAAAAGTTAAAGCAATAAAAATTTCTCAATTTTTAGAATTAAACTCTTCTACTTTCTCTTCCTGAATTTTTATAGCACTGCCGTAATCCACAGCTTCTAATTTATTAATATCAGCATTTATTAGTGGTAGCCTCTCTCTTGTGTCTGTAGGGTAGGGTTTTGCAGGATTGTAAGCCATAAATATAACATCGGGTGTTCCATCTTTCTCTTCCCAACCCTCTGGCTTTTCTTTCGGATCAAATGCAACTTTAGCAAC
>NZ_BCPZ01000119.1:0-32537 GCF_001950615.1 Candidatus Protochlamydia sp. W-9 | reverse complement strand
GCTCCAAGGAATGGTTTCCCAATAGACATTAATTTATCAGCGAAATAGAGGGCTTATTTTTAAGGATTCAGGCAGTTTGGCAAAAAGAAGCCCAGCGGTTTTTTATCTCGAAGATCCACTAGCCTAGCAAGCACTTGGCAATTTTTTTATGAAAGACAAGCCATAACTACTGATCATTTTCAACTCATCGTTCTCATGACAAGTGACTTGTGTATTTAAATCTCCCCTCAAGTAAATCATTGATAATGAAATCCATAAAATCTAGCAGCCATGGCACATGGGCATCCTTACATCAAACATTCTACAAACTCTATGAAGAGACATTCTTTCTTAAAAAGCTTTTCTGGCAAATTCTTTTGTTTGTTCGTTAATGTTTTTAGCTTTATTGTTTTCGCTCCACTGTTTGCCACATTCTAAACAGCAAAAATTTTGCTTTTCTTGTCTTGTATCACCATTCTTCTTTACCAAATCGGATCCGCCAGTGTGTCTATCTCATTGCTCTTCTTCGCTTGAATTAGAATAATTAATCTATCAAATTAAATCAGTTTTTAGATCAGTTTATTGAAATAGCCTTATCTATTTAGCATTATCCAAAAAATCTATAAATAATCAAATAAATTTTAATTAACATGCTGCCATCATTAAATATAAGAATAGAAATAAAAATTAGCTGAGAATTTTTTGATCGAAGTGCATGGATGATTTACTCACTTTTGAAATAATAAATAAAAGCTAGCTCAATTTGTCACTTCAATTAATAATTGCAACTTAGTTTTGCGTTTAATCATAGATTAAATAAGAAGTGATTGTTGTTTATCAATTTTTCTTTGTTCTTGATTGAGTCTTCCTAACTCGTATCCTTCGTAATCGACAAATTTAAAAAATCTTTCGAAAGCAGGAAAGGCTTCACAGGTTAGTCTAGCCATTGTTTGAGCTATATGACGGTAACTTGGATGACCTGCTGGGGCAGAACGTAATTCGCAGAGCCACTGAAGTGCACGCAAATTCACATGAAAATACCAACGAATATTATACGCCATTGGAACGATATATTGAGCTTCTTCAGGGAGTTCGCTTGAAATCAAATCAAAAACTTCTTTAGCTTGGTTGAGTGCATGACAATATGCTTCTTCGTAAGGAGTGTTTTGAATTTCTGGAGGAATATAAAATCCGTAGTCGCAACAAAGAAGTTGTCGTTCTTGCGTTAAAATGCGATGTCTATGTAAATCTCGATAAGCGCCAAAATCTGAGATGATTTCGAAAGTAAATTCAGCATGTTCGAGAGCTCTTGGAGATTTTTGTCGCCTATTTTCACGTGCATTACAACCAGCATCTAAAATTCGCGCGAGCTCTTCATCAGACAGTTGTTTACATTGATTCCAAATGTCTGCAAACCCTTTGTCCCCTAGTGAAAACAGAAGAGCAGCGGCGACCTTAGTGACAGCTTCTGGATCGGAAGAAACAAGACGAACTCCGGGTTGAAGTGATCGATCACATTTACCAAGATATTGTTCGGCAATTAGTCTAAGTTCCGATTGCATTGTTTCTAAAAACTGGGCGTAACTTTGATGCGTACGATGGGCTGGATCTGAGCGGCGTACAAATGAAGGAATAATTTTAGAAAGCTCTTGATGACTTCTTTTAGCGATATCTTGTAATTCTGCCAAATTTTGACAGTTCATTCTGTGAATAAGATGTTCAAAAAACCGACCATTT
This sequence comes from Candidatus Protochlamydia sp. W-9, assembly GCF_001950615.1. Lineage (NCBI taxonomy): Bacteria > Pseudomonadati > Chlamydiota > Chlamydiia > Parachlamydiales > Parachlamydiaceae > Candidatus Protochlamydia > Candidatus Protochlamydia sp. W-9. Next base: position 30,821 of record NZ_BCPZ01000119.1, on the reverse strand, counting down.
CCGTAAATTCCCATATTGGTAAGGGTTCCGGCAGGTAGTAAGCCTCGTAAACAGTCTAAAACTTTAGCTCGCAACGCGGCTGTATAAGCGGTTTTAGAAATAGAGGGATCTTTGGGGAATCGTTGTTCAATAATAGCTGTCATGGGAGGAATTAAACGACTATACGTATCGAATAACATATTACAGGTTTGCACATAACTATCGCGATAAGCTGAAGTCATTAAAATTGGTTCTCGATAGAAAAGGTATTCTCCATTCACTTTTTGATCAAAATAAATATAGCGAGTCGATTTTTCAAGAGGAGATCCTCCAATACGATGGTCTTCAATCAGTTTAGCGGCTATCATAGAAACATTTTCAATCGCTAAATGAGCTCCTCCTAATTCGCCAATTGAGTCATCTCCATAACCATCTAAAATTCGATCGTAAAAAGCTTGCGCTTTTCTAATGGCCTCACTTTGATGAGTTTGTTGTTCTTCTTCTTCTTTGAAAGCTACTCCAACAATATCTTCAAATGCCGTTTCATCATTGTTAGAAATGAATTCTTTAAGTAATAAACTTCTCAATCCCAGACTAGATCGCGAATAACGCGAAAAAAGCGCGCCTTTAATGACTTCGGGTAAATTTCTCAATGCGAAAACATGACTAGATGTATTGGTAACATATCGCTTTAATGTTTGAATTTGCGATTCAGTGAATTCTTCATAATCATCTGTTAGCATAACGGATCCTCAAATCTGCTCATTTTTGGGAAATAAACAGTTCTAGCCTGCCATAAAGCCACTCGTCTTTCAAGTAAAATGTCATTTTTCTCTTCAATGGTGATTTTTTAAAGGGATTTCAATAAGGGATATTTGATTTCTATCGATCTATTCATTATAAACTTATGAGATTAAATGTTAAAATTTTGACAGTAAATTAAGAAATTTTTATGAGTAATTTAAATAAACACAAGGATTGGGAAAGATGGAATCAAGAAGGATTTATTCCTGGCCCCGAAGAATCTGAAGTAAATTTTAATCAACGTGTTGCTTTTTGCGAAAATTTAAAGCAAAAACTCACTCAAAATACCGGACCTGATATTCCCTTTGAAGAAAGCGATCTTGCATCTCAAGTTATGTTGCAAGAAGCAGCCGAAGAGACTAAGCAAATTTATGGAATAGCACCTCATTGGCCCCCTCTTTTTTTTAACAACTATCAATTAGCTCCCTGGCATGCTGGTTGCGCGTGGATTTTTCAATTAGACGAGCAAACTCCTACAGCAGCTTTTTTGCAATTACGAGCCCAATTTAAGGAGCGGCCGAATTACCTAGGAATTTATAATCGCAAAGAATTGTTGATTCATGAATTAGCTCACGTAGGTCGTATGATGTATACAGAACCGCAATTTGAAGAAATATTAGCCTATCAATCTTCTCCCTCTCGCCTACGTCGTTTTTTAGGACCTATCGTGCAATCTTCAAAAGAAAGTTTGTTATTTATTTTGCTTTTAGGTGTTATTTTGGTAGCAAACTTAGCTCTTCTCATGATTGATATCTCTTTAGCCACAATTTTTATGCTAGGATTGCAGTTAATCCCTATTTTTTTTGTTGGATTAGCTTTAGGACGTTTATTTCGCAAGCAATACCTCATTAACCGGTGTCGAAAAGTATTGGAAATTTATTTGCCAAATAAACAACTAGCTAATCATTTCCTCTATCGTTTATTAGATTCGGAAATTCGAATATTTGCACGCTCTTCTCGAACAGAAATGCAAACCTTTATACAAAATCAAGCAGTTAATAATTTTCGTTGGAAATTTTTAGTCTCTTTATATCCTCTTAAAAAGGAATAAATATTTCTCCTTTTTAAAATAATTTTCACCTTATTTAAGTGGCAATTTTTTCTTCTGATTTGTCTTTAGAAGACCTATAAATTTTTTTCTTTACTTACTTCAAGCAGAGTTGTCGCTTTTCTTTTTCTTAAGAGTTTTGTCGGGAAATATAAAATTTTTTCAAGTCATTCTTTATCACTTTTTTCTGCCAAGGGTGGAGGTTGTTCTTTTTAGCAATCCTTCTTCACATTTTTCAGTTATGGTTTCTTCCAATATAGATAAAATTTTGAATGTGGCTGACTTAAACGAGGAGTTTTATTTAGTTTACTTTTAGTAGAAAAAATTTGATTAGCAATTAATGAAATAGGAGAAAAATGGGTTCCAAGTTTCTATTTAAGGTGAACTTGAAGAGAAGATGTTATTTTTAGATCGCGATAATAAATATGATTTATTCAGGTCTGAGTTATAATATACTAACATTGATAAAAAATAGTTTTTTTGTTGTATAGTGGAAGAGGGATTTTGAGGCATAGTTTTAATACATTATTGCTGAGAGTTTTTAAGAGGATTTGATTAGATTGAAATAAAAACTAGAATTATTTTTTATAATAAATTTTAATTTTATTTAACTATACTATTATATCTAGAATTAAAATAAATTTCTAACTCATTAATTAAAGCTTCCGCAGGTGATTCATCTATTGTTTGTGTAAAAATTGCCAGATCTTTTTGAGTTTTTTGTATCAAATCTTGAATAAAATCAGTAGCTGGGTCAATAGGTTTTTCCATATCATCAAGAAAAACTAATAATTGTTCGAACGCACAAAGTTGAACCTTTCTTTCAAAATCGCTAAGCATAGGAGGGGCGTAACCAATTTTTTCAGAAAAGTATTGTAGAAGAATATTTTGAGAGGCTTTGCCAAGCGCCGAACCGATAAGACGGATATAAGCTGATATGTCATTTTCTTCTAAATCTGAAATATCAGAGATCATTTGTTCTCGGCTTGTTTCTAGGATGGTCTTAGCTTGTTGGAATCTTTCAGCTGGAGTCCCTTTACGAAGAAGAGTTTGATTGCCTTCTAACCACTCGTCTTCCAGTAGCTTAGCTGGATATTGAATAAATTTCCTTGTGATTTCTTCTTGAAGAGATGTGAGAAAGTCGAAAGGGGAAACAGCCGAATGAATTTTTTCATAAAAAATGGAGAGTATTTTTTTGTTGTTTTCAGTAAATAGAAAACAACCTTTTAAAATAGCTTCTTGTAATTGTCTATGCAAAGGTAAAATAATCGCTTTATTTTTATCAAAATTTTCTCGCTTGAGTTTGAATTGTTGGTAGCTTTTAGCAATATAATCAGAATCAAATAATAAGTGTTGGGAAAGTTTTTTTTTGCGAGATTCAATTTGTCTATATAAGGGGATTTGCTCTGTTCTCAAAGTATAGGCATGCACTAACTCATCTATTAACGCCCATCCACAGTGTTGAGAAGGATAAGGAAAACCGGAATGCGTGGCTTCTGAAGAGAGTTGAATATGATCAATAATAGGCATGCTCATTAAATCGGAAGACTGCTTAAATGATCCAAATAATATAATAATAGACCCTGGACCTATAGTTAATTGCTGTCTTATTAATACAAGATCATTTTCCAATTCCAAGTTAATAGGGCTTTGAGTAATGAGTTGTAAAATTTCTGCTGTTGAATAGGATTGCGGAAGATGAGATTGTATCATCCGAATCGCTTTCATGCGAAATGTATCAAGCATGAATTGTTCAGCTTTTTTATGCGTAGTTTGCTTAACGGCATGCGCTTTTTTAAAAGAGTTAGTTTGAAATGCTATTCCTAATTCTTTCAAAGTTGTTTTAGTTTTATCGGAATAAACACTCGCGTCATATTTAATAGAAACGGTATGAGGCAATTGAATCAGTTGTCCTTTAATTTCTTTATCGGATAAAAGATTATTACGCTCATAATTATAGAAGTCATATCTTGCTAAAGATTTATAATCTTTTTTTAAAATTGAATTATAACGTTGGATGGCTTCTAAAGCGGAATTGGCTAGCTTTTGCTGGGAAGAATCTCCAGTTTTTAATTTTTCAATTAATGAGGAGTGACTTTGTAAAACGTCTCTTGCTTGCAAAATTTGTTGCTTGAGATCATATAGTTTTTTTTCTTGTTGATGACGTATTGTTGCAAACAATAAGGGCCCCATAAAAGACTTTGCAAACCCTAGAAATTTTTCGAGGCGGTTTTTTTTCTTCGCAATTAAACTTCCGTCCTCTTTAACTTCTAAACTAGACGCTTCAGGTTGTGTAAAAATATCGATTTTCTTAATTGCAGTCTTTAGGATATCAACAACATGAGACAAAGAATGAGGGGGAATTTGATTTTTGCCATCTTCGTTTTTTATCACGTATGGTCGGTCCGTTAATCTTTTCATTTGGAAATTAATTTTAAAAAAATTTTGATAAATGAAAATAAAAATAGAGGCAATCTATAAATATTAGATTAAGAAAATTTTAAATTTGCAAAGATTTATAGAGTTATTCAGGAATATCTTGTAAATTTTCTTCAGGCAAGGGTTTATTTAAAGCAGCTTCTACTTTAATCCTAGTGCCAACGACAATATCAAATAAATTCCCTTTTTCTAAAGCTTGGTCTATAGAAATCAATTCGCCTCTTTTTAAATATTCAAAAGCCTTTGATTCTAGAGGGTGCTTAGTGAGGTGAGTTCCTAAATTTTTTTTGCCATCTGTTCCACATAAATAATAACGAGTCCCTGTTCGTGTTTCAATAGGGGGGCTAATAATACGATAAAATTGTTTAGGTGGCAAGTCTGGCCAATGAACATGTGGGCTTCTAAAAATAACGTAGGACATTTTGAGTGATCCTAAGTTAATTTGGGCAGCACGTTGAATTTCTTTTAATAAATAAGGTTTTTCTAGCTCTCTTTGCGCATAGCAGGGGCTATTTTTAGTTTGTAAAGATGGACATTCTCCACGCCAAACGCATGGAGCTTGCACAGTTATTTGATCTTTAACTAGGTGATCTCTAAGATTTAATAAACGGCGATTAGAATGCAGTAAAGAGCTTTCAACAAGCAATAAATGTCCTTGCGGGGTCAAGCGTTCTAAAAGGGAGTGAATCCATGTTTTTTGAGCTTCAAACCAGTTTTTTTGGGTGTCGGGGAATAACTCTTCTAAACAGTGTCCTACAATAATTAAATCGAAAGTTCCATCAACAGGCAAATCATCGTTTTTGAGATCATGTCGTCGTATAGTTAAGGGATAACCATATCTTCCGCAAACGTCTGCTGCTAATTGAAGTGCCGTCTGATTTTTGTCTAAAGCAATCACTTCTCTTGCTCCATGGTGCAGAGCTGCAAAAGAAAACGCGCCAGGCCCACTACCAATATCTAAGACGCGAACGGGAGTTTGGGGAATTTCATTGATGACGCTCAATCCTTCTTGATAATGGATAGGCCATTGATAAAGAAGATAAGCACCTAAAAGATCTGATTTAGAAAAATAGTCTTGTCCAACTAAATCCCGCCCTGTTTCTAAACCTTTTTGCAAAGTTTGAACTGCTGAGACAACACTGCGAAATTCTCTTGTTTGCAAAGCGTCAGCTGGACCAGATAATTTATGAAAACGACGCCAAGCATTAATAAGCAGCGGCATCACTGTTTCGAAATCTGTAGAGGGTAATTTATTTGATTTCATAGTATTTTAGTTAGAAAAAATAGATTTTTTTTCAGTTTCAGTTAAGGGACGCCAATTTCCAATTGGTAAGCGACCTAAATGTAAACCACCAAGTCGAATACGTGTCAGCTCTTGTACTTTTAAACCAGCAGCACTTAAAAGCATTCTCACTTCTCGTTTTTTTCCCTCTCCAATAATGATTTTAATAGTTCCTTTACGTACTTTTTGAACTCTAATCGGTTTTACAAATACTCCTTCTACAAGAGTTCCATTGGCAATAGCAATTAGATGTTCATGAGAAATTTCTTGATCTGTTTTTGCTAAATATTCTTTTTGAATATTAGCAGAAGGGTGAATGATTTGATTTGCAAAGTGGCCATCATTTGTGACAATGAGTAGGCCTTGCGTATCTTTATCTAATCTTCCCACAGTAAAAAGTCTGCGGCCCTCATCTTGAAAAAGATCTAATATAATTTTTGTTTGACCACTTTTTCGTGCTGAACAGATATAACCAGGAGGTTTATTTAGTAAGTAGTAAACTTTGTCTTCTTTTCTATTAATTACTTCATCTCGTACAGTAATCGTATCGATTTCGGGATTAACTTTTGTTTGAGGAATCTTAATGACTTCCCCATTAACTTTTACGAGACCTTGAAAAATCAATTCTTCACAAGCTCTTCGTGAAGCAATTCCTGCGGCAGCTAATACTTTACTTAATCGATTTGTTTCCACAAAAGTCCTGACTAATAGTTAATAAGATGATATCTGAATTTTAGATTCAGATGAATCCTATAGAAAATGATCTATTACATTGAATAAAACTGAATCGTCTATTTTTTGAGCAGAATTTGTAAATTCTTGTTAGTATGAATTATGATTCAAATGGCATTCTTTTTTCTATTTCTTCCTTTTTACGAAAGAACTATTAATATTAGTTCTTAAAAAATTAAAAATCAATAAAATGGGGAAGAAATTTCCTTGATTAGATGGAGTAAAGATAAATGGTTAAATTAATTTTGATGCGTCACGGCCAATCTCAGTGGAATTTAGCAAATTTGTTTACTGGTTGGGTAGACATTCCCCTGTCTTTTAAAGGAATTGAAGAGGCTATAGAGGCGGGAAACCAAATCAAAAATTACCCTATTGATTTAATTTTTACTTCTTCCCTAATTCGTGCTCAAATGACAGCAATGTTGGCAATGTCTGTTCATACATCTGGTAAAGTCCCTGTTATTCTTCACACAGGTGAAGGGCGGCTAGAAGAATGGGCAAGGATTTATAGTTCCGAATCTCAATCTCAGACAATACCTGTCATTCGTGCTTGGGAATTGAATGAGCGGATGTATGGAGAATTACAAGGAATAAATAAAGAAGAAATGGCTAAAAAATATGGAGCTGAGCAGGTGCATATTTGGCGACGAAGCTTTGATGTTCCCCCTCCAAATGGAGAAAGTTTACAAATGACAGCAGCTCGGACCATACCTTATTTTGAAAACACCATTGTCCCTCATTTGAAAGAGAAGAAAAATATTTTTATTGCTGCACATGGAAATTCCCTGCGTTCGATTATCATGAAATTAGATGGGCTGACAACAGATCAAGTCGTTAAGTTGGAACTGGCAACAGGGGTTCCTGTGATCTATGATTTCAATCACGGTGAATATATTAAACAACAAAAGTAGAATAACATGGTTAAATTGCCTATTTATTTAGATAACAGTACAACTAGTCGTCCATCTGATTTATCAATTAGCCAAATGATGCCTTATTTAACAGATCATTGGGGTCTTCCCTCAGCACCGCATCAAAAAGGTCAAGAGCTTTATCCAGTCTTGAAAGAATGCTATAAAATTCTTTATGCATTTTTGGGAGCTCAGGAAGCAGATCAATTTGTATTGACCTCTTCAGGAGCAGAAGCTGTTAATCAGGTGATTTCTTCCGTTTATAGAGATGTCACGCTCCCAAGTGGCAAAAATCAATTTTTAACTTCTAATGCTGATGAAGCACCAGCGTTAATGGCAATGGCACGCTTAGAGCCCTTAGGTTGCGTTGCAAAAATAATCGAATCGAATCAATATGGTATTGTAACTGCAGAAGCTCTAGCCGAGGCTATTTCACCGCGTACTGCGCTGATTTCTCTTTCTTGGGCTAATGGTTTGACAGGAGTTGTCCAGCCACTGGAAGAAATAATAGCGCTCTGTAAACAGCGTGACATCCGTCTTCATTTAGATGCCACGCATGTATTGGGTAAATTATTTTATGAGTTTGATGAACTTTCTGTGGATTTTATGACGTTTAATGGAGATCAGCTTCATGCTCCCAAAGGAACGGGGGGATTATATATTAAACAAGGAATTAAATGTTCTCCATTGATTGCTGGGGGTTCTGATCAAGCTGGGCTACGGGCTGGAGGTTTAAATATGGCATCGTTAGTGGCTCTAGCTTATGCTGCCAAAGAAACTTTAGAATGTCGTGATTTACTTTGTACTGAGACCGCAAGACTCAAACATAAGTTGGAAACAGGGATTGTGAAAGCTTATCCTCAAGCCAGTATTTGTTTTAGAGAATGTGAACGATTGCCTCATTGCACAACTCTTTTGTTTCCCGGCATTGCTAATGAGGCATTACTGTTCAATCTTAATCGTAAAGGAGTTTATGCGAATATTGGAGGGGGAAATTTTCAACAACTTGGCTTACTATTAAGCGCTTGTGGCCTAGAAGAAAATTTAGCATATAGCGCCGTTTCATTTAGTTTATCTCGCTATACAACAGAGGAAGAAATTGATCGAGCTATTGAATTGATTGTTGAAAGTGCTTGGCAGTTGAATCGAACTTCTTATAAATTATTTGAGACAGAGAGAAAAATTTAATATGACTTTGCAAACACTCACTCAAAGTTTTCCGTGGACACGTTATAGCAAAAAGTTACTAGCTAAAATGGATAAACCACGATGTATGGGTTTTTTTAATAAAGAACAATCAGAAGAAAGAGCGATGCGTTTAATTGAAGGGCGGGAAGGAAAATTAGCAGATGGTAATTCTGTTATTTTATATTGGCTTGTCGACCCCGATGATGGCATTATTGTTGATGCTAAATTTCAAGCTTATGGACAATCGGCACTTATCGGAGCTGCTGAAGTTGCATGTGAACTTGTGATCGGTAAAAATTATGATCAAGCTAAGCGAATTAGTGTAGATCTCCTCGATAAACAAGTGAGAGATAAACCCGATGAAGCAGCTTTTCCTAAAGAGGCGTCATCACATTTAAATATTATTTTAGGGGCGATGGAAAATGCGGCAGAAAAATGTTTAGACATTCCTCTTGCTTCTAGCTATGTGGCTTCTCCGACTCCTTTGGATATTGGAGAAGTTTTAGAAGGAGGATATCCTGGATGGATTGAGCTTTCTTTAAAACAAAAAATTAATTTGGTTGAAGAAGTATTAGATCGAGATGTACGACCTTATATTGAGCTAGATGCTGGAGGAGTAGTAGTTTTAGATTTAGTCAATGATTGGGAACTTCATATTGCGTATCAAGGTTCTTGCACTTCTTGTTTTTCGGCGACAGGAACAACATTATCTTATATTCAACAGATAATAAGAGCTAAGCTACATGCAAGCCTTATTGTAATACCAGACTTATCCACTTTTCATCAACATTAGTAGAATTTGCGATGGATTTTCGTAAATTCTACTTCATTCAATCCTAATTGAATTTATCTCGAAGTTTGGGTATTTGTAGAAAAAGAATTTTGAAGAATACAATTCCAAAACGAGGGGAAAAATGTTCTACGTGTCAAAATAGATACTCTTCCTCCTACAACTCTTTGAGAATTGCCATTAAATGCATGACCGAGATCTCTCAATGAACCCATAAGGGTATTTGTAAAACCGACAAATTTATTTTCATCATCTTCTGTCATATTTTGACCTATGACAAACAAATCATGTCCAATAGCAAAAACAAAAAAACCACTAACAGCTCTAAAAATTGCTGGAGAAGCTGAAGTTAGAGCTGTATATGTTCTAATTACACCGACAGCCATTAAGCCTAGACTTAAAAAACGTAGTGCTATCAAATTCACTTTCAGATCAAATGACCTTTGCTCAGGATTTTTTTGAAAGAAAACCTTTAAATATTCAACATCTGCCACTACAGTGTTATAAAACCCTTGAATCATAATACCTCATCCTATTTCTTTATTAATAATAATTTAATTTAAATCATCTTTGACAAAAAAATTTAACAAAAGCTTGTTTAAATTAATCTCATTTGGTTGTTCTTTTTTAAAAAAATCGTTTCTTAAGACATACAAATTGAGACTGACACTTATTAATTTTATAAATGTCGCTTTAACAGTTGCTTTTACTAAATTAAGCACTGCTGCTAGCTATTTTAACCAATCCTCTAGATAAATAATATTGTCCACTTAAACTAATAATTCTTTTTTCATGTTTCTAACTGTCGAATACAAAATCTGTTAAAAAAAACCATAGACCATGTTTATCTTATTTCAAAAAAGTATTTTATTATTAAATAATTAAATTGTCAAATTTGTTTTGTTTATTAGGAATAAAAATTTTGTTTAATTAATTTTTAATATATTTATAAAATTTATATGAAATTTCCAAACATGAATTCTCCAGAATAAAATTTTTTTGAAGTTCCATCCAATAATTTAATTTGTACTGAGCCATCTGGATATAAACCTTCAAAAGTTCCTTCAAACAGAGTTTGATTGTGATTAAATTGAATGAATTGACCTTGTTTAAAGGTTGAACGTAGTTGAAAAGAGGGGAAAAATGCATCAAAACCATGCTTTAGAAAATGAGATAAATAACTTGTAAACTTGACGTCTAATTGGTTTAAAAGAATATTAAGATCAAATTCATGTCCTCGCTCTTTAAAAAGAGAAGTGGCAGGCCGATCAATTTTGTTAAGCAGCTCTGTCGGCATATTAACGTTTAGTCCAATGCCGTTAATCATACACCGCTTTTGCTCTAATATCATTGTTTCACATAAAATTCCCGCGACTTTTTTTCCGTTGAGCAAAATGTCGTTAGGCCATTTTAAAGCTGGATGAAAATTTAAATCCTCCAGAACTTGGATGGCAGCTAAAGCTAAAAGTTGGGGAAGATGTCCAAAATCGGAACGATTAGAATCTATATAAAAGCAAAAAGTTGCATAAATATTTAGATTAATAGGAGATTGCCAGCGTCTTTTAAAGCGACCTCTCCCTAAAGTTTGTTCGGATGCAGAAATGAGAGTGACACCTTCAGGATCTATTTGATCCACATTTTCTTTTGCCCAAGTGTTGGTGGAACCTATGGTTTCAAAATGGTAATGCAAGCAAGATGATTTCATGAGATTTTTACAAAATAGATGATCATTAAAAATAGAGCAAATTCGGAATAAGCATTTTGATAGAATTAATTTTACTTAGAAAGCCAACAAATTTTCAAAAAATTATCTATATTTAATCTAGCATTTTATCATAATAAATGATTTGCCTTGTAGATTCACCTATTTTCATGGTATCTTACTATTTTACCGATTTATATAGTGATATTTAAATGTGGAGTCCTCGTTATCTTGCTCGATTAGACTTTAGGGTTATTCCCGTTATTTTAAGTCTGATGATTATCAGCTTGTTAGTTGTCTCATCTTATACAATTGACCCTTCAACAGATCATGCGGAAGAGTTATTTGTCACACCTATCGTAAAATCTCAATTTCAATGGTTCGCAATTGGAGTTGTTGTTTATTTCTTTTTTGCGGGCTTTGACTATCGTAAATTACGAGAATGGACCTGGATTTTATACGTTTTAGTATTAATTTCTTTAGTAGGACTTTTTTTTACTGATTCGATTCAAAAAGTGAATCGCTGGTATCGTATTCCTTTTATTAATATCAGTTTTCAGCCTTCAGAGTATGCAAAGTTTGTCGTTGTGATTACTTTAAGCTGGTTTTTAGAAAGACGTAGATCAGTCGCCGATTCTTGGGGAACTGCTTTTTATGCGTCGATTATCGTGGGAATTCCATTTATCCTCATTTTAAAACAACCTGATTTGGGAACTGCTTTAGTTTTATTTCCCATTACACTTGTGATGTTTTATTTTGGAGATTTAAGGCCTTCGATTATCAAAGCAATGACAATTTGCGGAGGATTGGGATTATGTCTTGTTGCAATGATTTTTTTAGGAGTTCTACCCCATGAAACATTGCGTCCTTATGCAACAAAAGTGCTAAAAGATTATCAATTCGATCGACTTGATCCTGCCACTCATCATCAAAAAGCGGCTGCTACTGCTATTGCGTTGGGGGGAATCACAGGAACGGGATGGAGAAAAAGTGAGTTTAGCGGTAGGGGGTGGCTTCCAGCCCCTTATACAGATTCTGTATTTCCAGCTTTCGGGGAAGAGTTTGGTTTGCTGGGATTGCTGTTATTAATGGCTCTTTACTACGCTTTGATTTATTTTAGTTTTCAAGTAAGTGCAGTTGCTAAAGATCCATTTGGGAGGCTTTTATCAGCAGGGGTGACTGTTTATTTAGCGATGCACATATTAGTCAATATTGGAATGATGTGTGGATTTCTTCCAATTACAGGGGTACCTCTTGTTTTGGTGACTTATGGTGGCTCTTCTATTCTTTCTACGATGATGGCTTTAGGAATTTTACAAAGTATTTATAGCCGAAGGTTTATGTTTTAATACATGATAACTGTTTGACTGACAAATTTATTTTTAATGTTAGAGGTTCAATGACTCAACCTGAATTTATTTTTACCCCAGGTTTATGGCTAGGAGAAGGGAAAATTACTTTTAGTGCTTCGCAAGAATTTATCAAATTTTATACGCGATGGCATATTATTCAAGAGTCAGTTGATTTCATTCGAGCTGTACAAATTGTTGAAATGCTAGGAATTGAAGAATCTGTGACTAATACCTTTGCGTTTTATAATATTCATCCTCATTCTTTTAAAATTTCATTTGAAAATGAATTCGCAGGAAAAGTAAACGGAAAAGGCTTGCGACAAGACAATACAGTTGCCTGGGAGTTTAAAGGAAATAATAATTTTGAAGGGTTTGAGGTTTATGAAAAGCAAGACAACGGAGATTATTTTTTACATGCTGAGTATGGATCCTCTAATCAATTTCGAACGATTATTGAAGGATTGATATGGTATAAGGGAGCAGTTTCAAATGGATAAAAAACAAACTTTTTGATAAAATTTTTCTAAATTCTAAAAAAATGTAGACATTTGTGATTTAATATAACGATAAAAAAAATTTTTCGATTCAATAATGCTGCTCTTATTTCATTTGTACACATTTTTTCCTTTCTTTTTCTTTGCTTGGCGTTAATGCCCATTCTTTTGCATTTCCCTCTTTTTTAAAGTAATCAATAAAAAACATAAACAAGGTAGATATGAAAACTTATGCAACCCAAAAGGGAAGTCTCCTAGGAGGAATCTTATTAGTGGCTGGTTGTTGCATTGGAGCTGGAATGTTAGGCTTACCAGTGTTGAGCGCAATGGCTGGTTTTATCCCTAGTGTCGCCATGTTTATGACTTGTTGGGCTTTTATGGTTTGCACAGGCCTTCTGTTGTTAGAAGTGAATTTATGGTTTGGCCAAGAAATTAGTATTATTACGATGGCAGAAAAAACTTTGGGAGAAGTAGGAAAAGGTGTGAGTTGGTTTGTTTTTCTTTTTCTTTTTTATTCGCTAATGGTGGCTTATGTGGCGGCAAGTGGATCTTTAGTTTCAGATTTAGTTGAACAAGGATTCAATCACTCTTTTCCCCAAGGGTTAGGGAGTATTTTGTTTTGCTTACTTTTTGGAGTACTCATTTATTTAGGTATTGGAGCTGTTGACTGGTTTAATCGATTTTTAATGATTGGGTTAATTTTGACTTATGTTTGTTTAATGATAACGGGAATCCCTTATATAGATACTTCTCTTTTAAAACATCAAGATTGGAATGCCGCGACTTTAGTTCTTCCAGCAGTTATTGTTTCATTTGGGTTTCATAATTTGATCCCTAGTTTAACAACCTATCTTAACAGCGATCGAAAAACTCTTTTAAAGGCTATCTTGATTGGAAGCGCCATTCCTTTAGTGATTTATTTAGCTTGGGAATGGTTGATTTTAGGATTGGTTCCTCTTGGAGAATTTAAAGAAGCTTTAGATAAAGGGGAAATAGCAACAGAAGCTTTAAAAGATGTGGTAGGAATTTCTTGGATTCTCGATGTTGCACAAGGTTTTGCTTTTTTTGCAATAGTCACTTCTTTTTTAAGCGTAGCTATTAGTTTTGTTGACTTTCTAGCAGATGGATTAAATATTCAAAAAACTACCGGAGGTAAAATGTTTTTAGCAGGGCTTGTACTAGTTCCTCCACTTATTTGTTCTATAGTTTACCCTATGATTTTTTTGTCGGCTTTAAATTATGCTGGAGGATTTGGAGCCGTGATTCTTTTTGGTATCTTGCCGGCTCTTATGGTTTGGAAAGGTCGTTATACAAAAAAGATTAACTTACCTCAAATTGTTCCCGGAGGGAAGCCACTTTTAATTGGCGTCATTCTATTTTCTCTATGGATTATGGCTCTTCAACTTATTTAATAAATACTCAGGATGTAGCGAAATGACCAATGATAAATATCGTTTATTAGGCGGTATTCTCCTTGTTGCTGGAACGACAATAGGAGCAGGGATGCTCGCTCTTCCAATTGTAACAGGATTTGCAGGGTTTATTCCTTCGATCGTTCTGTTTGTGATTTATTGGGTTTTTATGACTTTCACAGCCCTTTTGATGTTAGAGGTTAACTTATGGATGGGAGAGCATACTAATCTGATTACAATGGCTAAAAAAACGCTTGGAAGAGGTGGACAAGTAATTAGTTGGATGATTTACCTCTTCCTTTTATATACATTGACAACTGCGTATGTAGCGGGGGGAGGTCATATCATTGTTGATTTTGCAAGGCAAGTTACTGAATGGAATCTGCCAAGCTGGATAGGGCCTTTTCCTTTGTTGGGGATTTTTGGTTTTTTTGTTTATAAAGGAGCTCGTTCAGTCGATTATGTTAATCGAATTTTGATGGGCGGATTAGTTTTGACTTATGTTTGCATGGTCTTCTTTTTATCATCTCATATACAACCGATTTTTTTAAAACATCAAAGATGGGATGCGCTTTGGATTGCAGTCTCTATTGTGTCAACCTCATTTGGTTTTCATATTATTATTCCCACCCTGACTGACTATTTGAAACGAGATGTCAAGCAAATTAGAAGTGTCATTTTAATCGGCGGTGCAATCCCGCTTTTGATTTACGTTAGCTGGGAATTGCTAACACTTGGAATTATTCCATTGCAGGGAGAAAATGGGTTGTTAATGGGATATGAAAAAGGTTTAGATGGAGCCACTTTAATGAGTCAATTACTTGATCAAACTGAACTTTCTCTTTTAGCAAGGTTGTTTTCCCTTTTTGCCATTCTAACTTCATTTTTAGGGGTCTCATTGAGTTTGCGAGATTTTTTATCTGACGGATTGAAAATTCAAAAATCAAATAAAGGAAGATTTGTTCTTTATTTACTGACATTTATTCCTCCTCTTCTTCTAACTCTAACAGATCCACGGGCGTTTTTAAATGCCTTAGAATACGCTGGGGCATTTGGAGTTGTTAGCTTACTTGGCTTGATTCCTATTTTAATGGTTTGGCGTGGACGTTATCATTTAAAATTGCCTTCAACTTTTAAAGCTCCTGGAGGCAAAATAGCTTTAATCTTAGCATTTATTGTGTCATTAGGCGTGATTGGAATGGAAATTTTTAATAAAATTTAGGATAAACGGAATCTATCGTATGACAGAAAAAAAACGAATTTTAACAGGAGACCGTCCAACAGGTCTTCTTCATTTAGGACATTATGTTGGCTCCTTAAAAAATAGAATTGCTTTACAAGATAGTTATGAATGTTATTTTATTATTGCTGATCTTCACACGTTGACGACAAAACCTTCTAAAGAAGAAATTCTACAGGTTCGTGAAAATGTGCGGACAATGGTGATAGACTATTTAGCATGTGGAATTGATCCCAAGAAATCGACGATTTATCTTCAGTCCGCTATTCCTGCCGTTTATGAGATGAATTTAATTTTTGAGATGCTCATTTCACTTAATCGTTTAATAGGTTTGCCAAGTCTCAAAGAAATGGCTCGAAATGCTCATCTAGATAATGACAATATGCCATTTGGTCTTATTGGTTACCCTATATTGCAAACAGCCGATATTTTAATGCCAAAGGCTCATTTAGTTCCCGTTGGGAAAGATAACGAAGCTCACATTGAGCTTGCGCGTGATATAGCGAGACGCTTTAATCAACTCTATGGAGATGTCTTTCCTTTACCTGAAGTGTTATTAAGTCAAACTCCTACTCTTGTAGGAACAGATGGTAAAGGGAAAATGAGCAAATCGGCAGGAAATACAATTTTCCTGGCAGATGATGCAAAGACTGTTGAGAAAAAAATTAGGGGAATGTTTACAGACCCGAATCGCATTCGCGCAGATATGCCAGGAACAGTAGAAGGCAATCCTGTCTTTATTTATCATGCATTGTTTAACTGTCGGCAAGATGAAATTGAAGATCTTAAGAAACGGTATCGAGAAGGGCGGGTAGGAGATGTAGAAGTGAAAGAAAAATTGATTATTGCGATTAATGAATTTTTAGATCCGATTCGCGAAAAACGGAAAATTTTTGAAGAAGATAAGGGACTTGTTGAAGAAATTATTTATGAAGGAACAGAAAAAATGCATGACATTTCTCAAGCGACAATCAAAGAAATGCGAAGTGCGATGGGGTTGATGGGTACTTGGAATAAAATCTCTCGTGTGGCCAGGGATCGGAAAAAAAAGCTTCAAGGATAACTAAATAAATCTTAATAAATTATTAATTTGATTAATTATTTGTTAATAAATTAAATTTACTTTCTTATATCAATAATTTAAGGGGCCTTATGCCAGCAGAGTTTATTAATGATCGTAGCCAATTATTAAAGGTTTCATTTTTACAATTAGAAAATAGTAACAATCTCCTAAAAAAAACTCATCAGGGCCATACTTACGTTAAGATAGGGGAAACTAAAACTAATTCTTCGGCATGGATGCGTGTAGCCTATGTCATCAAGGGAATAGCTACTATGGTTTTTGCTTGTTTCCTTCTTCCTTTATTATTACCCTCTTTCCGCTCTTCTTTAAGCCATTCCTGGAGAATAGCTTGTAAAGGCCATATAAATATAAATGTTTATTTAAAAAAAGCTTTATTAACCTCTTCTACAATAAATGAATCTTCCTCTAAGGTAGCTATTTTAACCCAAGAAGCAAGGACACTCAAAGAACAAGGAAGATATTTTGAAGCAGCTCTTTTTTATCAAAAATCTTTAGAGGTGAATCCTAAAGATGCTCCTTTGCGAGTTGAATATGCGGAGGTATTAAAAAAGCAAGGTATAGGAGCAAAAAATTTACTACGGAAGTTATATAGAGAAGGACTAAAGCTTGCGCCTAACAATACGATCATTCTTTTCAATCATGTTAAATTTGATGTTGCAGATAAAGAAGCTGAAAGAGATTACAAACAAGCACTTGAAACAAATCTTGACAACACAGAATTAAGAATTGCGTATGCAAAGTTGCTAATAAAACGCTATGAAGATTCAAAATCTGATTTGCTAGACGATGGCGATAGCTTGAAGAATGAGGTGCATAATATTTATAAAGAGGGTTTAAAAAAACAACCGAAGCACCCACTTCTACTTCTGAAATATGCAAAATTTTTGATAAAGCATTTAAATCAAATTCAAGAAGCAGAGGATTGTTATGAAAACGCACAAATCGATTCTAGCAATATTGACTTTCACATGAGTTATGCAGATATATTAGGTGCAAAAAATCCGATCAAACCTCAAATGATTTATCAAAAATGTTTACAGCAATATCCGCACCATGCGTTTTTACTCTTAAAATTTGCAGAATTTTTGGAAAAATTCTGTTGGGTAGCCAGTGAGGACATAATAGCTTACGGTGAAACAGCATTAGAAAAGAGCCCAGATTCCGTAGAAGTTCACTTACGTTTTGGAGATTTATTATCTCGATTAGACCCAATAAAAGCTCAAGCCATTTATCAAAAAGCTTTAGCAATAGATCCCAATAACGCTAAACTACGCATACAGTATGTAAATTTTATTTGGGATAGTAACAGAGAAGAAGCGCTTTTAATTTTGGAAGAAGGCTTAGATTTGCAACCTTGCGATGAAATTCTTTTGGACGACTATGAAAATAAATGCAAACAATTGCAAAAATCCCAGATGGCTTTTGAAAGATTTCAAAAAGCGCTAAAAGTCGATCCTGATAATAATAAGCTTTTCTTCAAATTTATTGATTACTTTACCAATTACGATTATGTAGATGAAAGTCAAAAGATTACAACGTTTGAAAAATTCATCCAAAAACAGCCGGAAAATCCGCTAATTTTATGCCTATACGGATATTTCTTAATCGATAAAAGTCGCCAAAATAGTGTCGCCGACGAAAATATGCAAAATTTAGGTTTTAGTCAATTAGAAAATGCCCTCAAATTAGCTCCAATGAATATAACTCTCATACTCATTTACACTCAGGCATTACAAGTGTTGGGAAAATATGAGGAAGCAGCAGCGCAATATCAGAAAATAATAGATTTAGATTTTTTTCTTACTAATGAAATGCGATTAAAATATTTTGAAATTTTAAGAAAGTTGAATCAAGAAAGTAAGATTGAAGTCTGTTATCAAACAATTTTACAAAACCATTTCGAACTCTCCCTTCAGGAAGAATACATTAAATGGTTAATCCTCCAAGATCGAATGCAAGATGCGCTGAATGAACTGGAAAAAACTTTAAATTACCAAATACGGTATGACAAGTATATGCCCCTATTAAGTGATATTCTAAGTAATAGAGCTAGAATCACACGAGAAGAATTCAATGAAACATGTGAAAATTATTTATTAAGAAAAATAGTAGAGCAACCACAAAATGCTATTTTAAAATGGTTTTTAGCGCGCTTTTTAGAAGAAAAAAATCAATTTAATACAGCAATTGAACAATACAAAGAAATTTTAAAATTACATCCTCACCTTTCAAAAATTCAAGCTAAATATGTAGAGCTTTTAGAAAAGAATGAAAGCTGGGATGATTTAGAAACATATGCAGAAAGTTTGGATCAGAACCGAGTTCAAGATGCTCAGATTCTGTATCTGATTAAGGATATTTTTAAATATGCAAATGAGGTTCCAAAAGTAATTCGATTATCTGAAAGAATGTTGCCTATTCTATCGGATGATCAATTAGAAATTTATGAAAATTTTCTTCGAGATGATGCCCATGACCAAAATGCTTTGGAAAAATTTTATGAATTCAAAAATAAAAAAACAGATTTACTAGCCAATGCAGCAGAATTATCCTAATTCAAGTTTTGATTAGCATACAAAAGTAAGCAATTTTCACATTGCCTACTTTTGAACTTCAAAACCATCTCAAATTCATTAACTAATGAATGCATGCTTTATTTTTCTGCTTAAATTTTTTTCTATTGCTAGAATTACCCAAATAAATAGGTAAAGAACCTATAAAACAAAAGCTTACTTTTTCCATTACAGATAAACTTGAGTTGGGTAACTGATAAGAAAGGTAAAAAACAAAATTACTCTTAGTTTACAAAAAAGCTAAAAAATCTAATTATCAATCTTAATAAATTATTAATTTGATTAATAATTTAGACTTAAAATAAACTTCCTATTTTATCTTAATAGTTTAAGGATATTTTATGCCAGCCAAGTTTATTAATGATCGTAGCCAATTATTAAATCTTCCATACTCACCATTAGAAAATAAAGGCAATCTCCCAACAAAAGTTCATGAAGGTCATACGTATGTCAAAATAGGGAAAATCAAAACCAATTCTACCACATGGGTGCGCGTAGCTTATGCCATTAAGGGAATTATCACCCTGGCTTTTGCTTGTCTATTACTTCCTTTATTATTTCCTTCTTTTCGTTCTTCTTTAAACCATTCTTGGAATCAAGTTTGGAATAGTTCTAAAAATACCAGCATTTATTTAAAAGAAATCTTATTATCTACAACTGAAAGTAGTGGATCTTCACAAATTGGTGGACTCAATAAGGCTAAATCAACAACTGACCTTCCTGTGACGGATGTGCCTTCTTCTAACGCGACCATTTCAATTCAAGAAGCAAGGAAACTTAAAGAGCAAGGAAGGTATTTCGAGACTGCTATTTTCTATCAAAAATTTTTAGAAGGAAATCCTAAAGATGCTCCTTTGCGAGTTGAATATGCGGAGGTATTGAAAAAACAAGGTGAAGAACACACAAAAGAATTGCGAAAGCTGTATGAAGAAGGGCTAAATCTTTTACCTAATGATATGACCGTTCTTTTCAATCATGCTAAATTTAACATTAAAGATGAAGAGGCGGAAAGAGATTACAAAAAAGCTTTAGAAAAAAATTTTGACAATGTAGAGGTAAGAGTTACTTATGCAAAATTATTAATAAAACGCTATGAAGATACCAAATCTGATTTGCTAGATGGTGGAGAGAGTATTAAAGAAGAAGTACTCGATATTTACAAAACAGGCTTGCAGCGGCAACCGAAGCATCCACTTCTGCTTTTAAAATATGCAGAATTTTTGATAAAGCATTTAAAACAAACTCAAGAAGCGGTGGACTGTTATCAAAACGCACAAATCGATTCTAGCAATATCGACTTTCATATGAGTTATGCAAATATATTGCCTGAATATCTTCAAGAAATGGCTCAAGAGATTTATCAAAGATGTCTGGACCAACAACCAAGTAACGCGCTTTTACTTTTGAGTTATGCGAAGTTTTTGCGAGATTATGTTCAGGATATAAATGTTGATGAAATATTATTTTATGGTGAACGAGCATTAGCGATTAGCCCAAACTCTGTAGAAGTTTATATTCGTTATGGAAATTTATTATCTTCTATAGACCCTGCAAAATCTCTCTTTGTTTTGGAAAAAGGCTTAGATTTGCAACCCTGTGATCAAACTCTCTTAAAAAACTATGAAAATGCTTGTCAGAAATTGAATTACCCTGAAAAGGCAGCTGAAAGGTACCAAAGAGCATTTGGAATCGATTCAGATAATAATAAGTTTTTTTTCAAATTTATCAAGTTTATAGATGAAAATCAAAGGCTTGTATTAATTGAAAAACTCGTCCAAAGACAGCCGGAAAATCCACCAATTTTATCCCTATACGGAGGTTTTTTAATCGGGAAAAGCCGCCAAAGTACTGCCATCAACGAAAAAATGCAAAACTTAGGTCTCAGTCAACTTAAAAATGCTCTCAAATTGGCGCCGACAAACCTAGATGTGGTATTGTTTTATGCGGAAATATTACAACAGATAGAAAGATATGAGGAAGCAGCAGAGCAATGCCAGAGGATAATAGATTTGGATCTTTCTCTTACTGATATAATGCGTGCAAAGTATTTTGAAATTTTAAAAAAATTAAATCAGAAAAGCAAGATTGAAGTGTATTATCAAAGGTTTTTAAAAAAACATTCTGATCTTTCTCTTCATGAAGAGTATATTAAATGGTTAATTTGCCAAAATCGAATGCAAGATGCGTTGAATGAACTGGAAAAAACTTTAAACTATCAAATGCAGTATGATAAGTATATACATCTATTAACCAATATTCTAAGTAATAGGGGGAAGATAGCGGAAGAAGAATTCAATGAAACATGTGAAAATTATTTATTAGGAAAAATAGCAGAGCAGCCACAAAAAACCATTTTAAAATGGTTTTTAGCGCGCTTTTTAGAAGAAAAAAATCAGATTGATAAAGCGGTGGAGGAATACAAAGAAATTTTAAAATTACATCCCCACCTTTCAAAAATTCAAACTAAATATGTGGAGCTTCTAGAAAAGAATGAAAGCTGGGATGATTTAGAAGTATATGCAGAAAGTTTAGATCAAAATCATTCTCAAGACGCTTGTATGATTGTTCAAATCATCAACATTTTTAAAGATGAAGATGAATTTGAAAGGGTGATTCGCTTATATGAAAAAATATTACTTATTCTATCGAATGCTCAGTTAAATGATTATGAAAATTTTCTCTATAGAATTCACGATGATAGAACCACCCTTGAAGCATTGCATGAATTTAAATGCAAAAAATATCCGACGATAGAAAATTTGGAAAGTTACGGATGTTTTCTAATTGATAGACAACCTGAGAAACGAATAGCTGAAATTTATTTAAGATTATTACGAACTAATGCTGAAAGCATGCAGAGTAAAAGTCTTCGAAAAAATTATTTTTCTGTTTTAGAAAAATTGAATCAACACGATAAAATTCGAAAATTTTTTGAGGATTTATGTCAAACATATCCTACAATTGACAATCTGGAGCACTATATTGATTATTTAACAAAACAACCTAATTTTGATGAACGCAAGTTTGCTCAACTTCAAAATAAGCTGCTTGACTGTTACAAAGAAAAATTAATTGATTCCAGTGTTCGAGAAAATTACTCAAAATATTTTCAAATAAGGCAAAACTATCTTAGTTTGTTAACTAGAACTGGACAGCAAACTCAACTCTATGATTATTTTGAAAATGAAAATAGATACTATGAACACAAGTATACTACTCAACCACAATTATTAAAAGATTACGGATTAATGCTCGCTGACTGGTCAGCGCATATAAAAGAAGAGAAAAAGCAGCTTTCATTAATTCAAAAATCGGTTGATTTATTAGCCAAGGCTCTAGAAAAAGCAGATGCGCAGCTCTATTTAGATTTAAAAAATATCTTTCTAGAACAATTATTAAAATTAAATCAATTAGATAAAATAGAAAACTTTTACCGTAAAGGACTAGCATTAAATCCTCATTCCATTTCCTTGCGATCGCACTATGCGAAATATTTAAAAGACAACCAAAATTTTGAAAGAGCTTTGACTGAATTTCTTTTAATTATTGAAAAAGTAAAAGCATCTAGAGACGTATGGGATATATCTATTTATTATCTGGAGGCTGCTCATACGTTAGAGCAGCTAAATAGAATTGAAGAGGCGGCTTCCTACTATAAAAAATATGGGGAACTTTCTCCATATCATAAAGATCGAAAATATCAGGAATTTAAAAAGCAAAAACCAGATTTGCTAGCTAATGCGGCAGATTTACCCTAATTCAAATTTTGATCAACGTTCAAAAGTAGGCAATTAGAGAATTGCTTACTTTTGAAATTCAAAACTACCTCAAATCTATCAACTGATGAATACATCCTTTATTTTTTCTGCTTAAAGTTTTCTTTCTATTGCTAGAAACATCGAAACAAATATCTAAAGAATTTATAAAATCCAACCAACTTTTTTTAATTACGGACAAACTGGAGTCGTATAACTAATAAGAAAGAAGAGGTTGAAGTAAAATTTCTTATGTCGCAAGAGATCAAAAAAACTTAAAGAATGTAAATATAAAAAATTAATATTTTTTTTATTTTGATTAATAAATTATTTATAAATTAAAATATTATTTTTATTAATATTTTAAGGATATTTTATGCCTGCTGAGTTTATTAATAATCTTAGTCATTTATTGAAATTTACATTCGAGCCAATAGAAACGGCAGTCATTTCTCCAAAAAAAACTCATGAAGGCCATACATATGTTAAAATAGGGGAAACCAAAACCAATTCTTCCACATGGGTGCGTGTAGCCTATGCCATCAAGGGAATTGCCGCTATGGCTTTTGCTTGTCTATTGATACCTTTATTATTTCCTTCTTTTCGTTTTTATTTAAGCCATTCCTGGAGTCAATTTTGGAATAGTTCTAAAAATACCAATATTTATTTGAAAGACACGAGTAGATCTTCACACGTTAGTGGGTTTAATGGTGTTAATCGAGCAACATCGCTATATCTTCCTTTTTTGGGCACAAACATTTTAGTGCAAGAAGCAAAGAAACTTGAAAAGCAAGGAAGATATTTTGAAGCAGGTCTTTTCTATCAAAAATGTCTAGAAATTGATCCTAAAAATGCTTTTTTGCGAGTTGAATATGCGGAAGTATTAAAAAAACAAGGTGAAGAACACACAAAAGAATTGCGAAAGTTATATGAAGAAGGAATAAAGCTTGCACCTAACAGTAAAACCCTCCTTTTCAATCATACTAAATTTGATGTTGAAGATAAAGAGGCGGAAAGAGATTACAAAAAAGCTTTAGAAAAAAATCCTGACAATGTAGATCTGCGAATTGCGTATGCAAAGTTGTTAATAAAACGCTATAAAAATTCAAAATCTATTTTGCTAGATGATGGAGAAAGGATTAGAGATGAAGTACTCGATATTTACAAAATAGGCTTACAACGGCAGCCGTATCATCCACTTCTGCTTTTAAAATATGCGAAATTTTTGATAATGCATTTAAATCAAACTCAAGAAGCGGTGGACGAGTACCAAAACGCACAAGTCGATTCTAGCAACATCGACTTCCACACGAGTTATGCAAATATATTGCCTGGATATCTTCAAGAAATGGCTCAAGAAATTTATCAAAGATGTCTGGACCAACAGCCAAATAATGTGCATTTACTTTTAAGTTATGCAGAATTTTTGCAAAATCAATTTTGGCATGCAAATAATGATAAAATAATATTTTATGGTGAACGAGCATTAGCGATTAGTCCAGACTCTGTAGAAGTTTATTTTCGTTATGGAAATTTATTATCCGCAATCGACCCGGCAAAAGCTCAAGTCATTTATCAAGCAGGTTTAGACTTACAACCTGACAATTTAAAGCTTCTTGGTAAATCCTTCCATGTTGAGACAGAAAATGCACTTAATGAATCTATCCATCGTTATCAAAAAGGTTTAGCAGTAAATCCTAAAAATACAGAACTTCGCATCGCTGTATATTCTCATTTAGCTCGGAGAACGAATCAACAAAAAATTCTCCATTTTTTGGAAGAAGGTTTGGATTTGCAACCGTGCGATCAAACTCTTTTAGAAGAGTATAAATTTGCTTGCGATCAATTACAACAGCCTGAAAAAGCTATTGAAAGATATCAAAGAGCATTTGAAATTGATTCAGATAATCATTATTTTCTCATGGAAATTATCCAAAATTCAGATGAAAACCAACAAGTAAAGTTAATTGAAAAAGCCATCGAAAGACAACCAGACAATCCACAAAACTTAATCACTTATGGATATTTATTATATGCCAAAATTCAACAAGCAAATGTCATTGACGAAAAACTAATAAACTTATGCCTTAGTCAATTTAAAAAAGCTGCCAAATTAGCGCCGACAAACGGATGTTTAAGAACGAAATATGCTCAAGCTTTATTCTACTTTGAAAAAACCAGTGAGGCTGTTGAACAATATAAAAGGATGATCAATTTAGGCATACCTCTTTCTAGAGAAAGCCGAGCAAAATACATTAAAGCTTTAGAAAAGTTGAAGCTAGAAAAGGAGATTGAAATTTATTATCGAACTTTTTTACAAAATCATCCCAACTTTTTTCTTCACGAAGAATATATTGAATGGTTAACTTGCCAAGATCGAATGCAAGATGCGTTGAATGAACTGGAAAAAACTTTAAATTATCAAATACAGTATGACAAGTATATGTATTTACTACACCATATTTTAAAAAATAATGGCAGGATAAGCCGAGAAGAAATAGATGAAACATGTGAAAATTATTTATTAGGAAAAATAGCAGAGCAACCACAAAATGTCATTTTAAAATGGTTTTTAGCACGCTTTTTAGAAGAAAAAAAACAATATAATACAGCAATTGAACAATACAAAGAAATTTTAAAATTGCATCCTCACCTTTCAAAAATCCAAGCTAAATATGTGGACCTTTTAGAAAAGAATGAAAGTTGGGATGGTTTAGAAACGTATGCAGAAAGTTTAGATCAAAATCATTCTCAAGATACTGGCACGATTTTTCGAATCATTGGTATTTTAAAATATGAAAATGAGATAGAAAGGGTGATCCGATTATACGAAAAAGTGCGGCCTATTCTATCGAATGCTCAGTTAGAAGACTATGAAGATTGTCTCTTAAGAGACGATAATAGAACCGTTGCTGTTGAAGCCTTGCACGAATTTAAATGTAAAAAATATCCTTCTGTAGAGAATTTTCAATCTTATGGAACTTTTTTATATACTTCAGACAAATCAGATGAGGAAAAGGCTAATATTTATTTCAGATTACTCTCCGCCTCTGATGAATGCATGCAAAGTGGCATAAAAAATTTATATATTGAGATACTACAAAAGCTTAATAAACAAAAAGATCTTCAAAACTTTTTAGAAAGACTTTGCAAGAAATACCCTACAATAGACTCTTTAGAATATTATATGGATTATTTAAGAGATTGGGCTAATCCTGATGAACACAAGTTTACCCAAATTCAAAAAACTCTTATTGAGCTTTACAAAATAGAATTGGATAACTCCAATATGCGAGCCAATTATTTAGAACATTCTGGTTTACGAAGTAGATATTTTAATTTGCTAAGCATAACAGGACAAGAAGATAAAATTTGTAATTATTTTAAAAACGAAGATGAATATTATCAACATGCCTATCTAACTCAACCGCAACTAATAAAAAGTTATGGTTTAATGCTCAATGACTGGTCAAAATATTTAAAAGAAGAAGAACAATTTTTCTTAATTCAAAAATCCGCGGATTTATTAGCTCAAGCCCTGGAAAAAGCAGATGCGCAACTTTATTTAGATTTAAAAAATATTTTTCCCAACCAATTACTAAAATTAAATAAATTAAACGAAATCGAAGCTTTTTACCAAAAAGGATTAGTGTTAAACCCGGATTCTATTTCCATGCGATTGGATTATGCGAAATATTTAAAAAACAGACACAACTTTGAAAAATCTTTGGATGAATTTCTTTTAATTATTGAAAAAGAAAAAGCATCTTGGACCTGGTATGCTACGAATATATCTACTTACTATCTAGAGGCTGCTCATATATTAGATCAATTAAATAGATTGGGCGAGGCAGCGTCCTATTATAAGAAGTATGAAAAGCTTTCTCGACATCAAACAGATGAAAAATATCAGGAATTTAAAAGAAAACAATCAAATTTACTTGATTGTGCAGTAGATTTACCTTAATTCAAATTTTATTCATCGTGCAAAAGTAGGCAATTAGAGAGAATTGCTTACTTTTGAATTTGAAAATGCCTTAAATTTATTGTCTAATAAATAATTCTTTTATTTTCCCATTTAAAGTTTCTTTCTGTTGATTTTATCAAGAGAGTATAGAAATATCGAATTAGATATTTTTACTTATTTTAGAAATATCTCTAATTTTTTAGAGAAGGGTCCAAGCATAGATATTTAAGGAAATTATGAACCCAAGCCAACTTTTTCAATTACACACAGAATTTGAACCTTGCGGAGATCAACCAGAAGCCATTAATCAATTAGTGGCAAGCATTTTGCAAAACAAACGTTCGCAAGTTCTTTTGGGAATTACAGGGTCTGGAAAAACGTTTACGATGGCGAATGTGATTGCCAAGGTACAACGTCCAACATTAATTTTGGCTCATAATAAAACTTTAGCAGCTCAACTTTATCAAGAATTTAAAACTTTTTTTCCTCACAATGCGGTAGAGTATTTTGTTTCTTATTATGACTATTATCAACCGGAAGCTTACGTTCCTCGGACAGATACCTATATAGAAAAAGATATGTCGATTAATGACAAAATAGACAAAATGCGTTTAAGTGCGACACGTTCGCTCCTTGAGCGTTCCGACGTAATTATTGTTTCTTCAGTTTCATGCATTTATGGTTTGGGCTCTCCGGAGTATTATCGAGGAATGAATTTGACACTTTCTCAAGGCCAAATGCGGCGACGGGATGATATTTTACTCCATTTAGTAGAAATGCAATATAAAAGAAATGACTTCGAATTTATTCGATCAACGTTTCGTGTGAGAGGTGATGTACTAGATATTTTTCCAGCTTATGAAGAAGATTTAGCCATTCGAGTTGAAATGTTTGGGGATGAGATTGAGCAGATCAGCGAAATCGACCCATTGACAGGTAAAGTTAAACGACGCATCGCTTCTATTACTATTTATCCGAGTTCTCACCACGTCACGCCTGAAGAAATTCGATTAAAAGCGATGGAAACTATTCGAGCAGAACTTGATGAGCGAAGGCAATTTTATGAAACGGAAAAAAAATATTTAGAGTTAGAGCGAATTCAGCAACGGACAATGTATGATCTAGAAATGTTAAAAGAAGTGGGAACTTGTAAAGGAATCGAAAATTATTCTCGCCATTTTAGCATGCGTCAGCCAGGTGCGCCACCCCCGTGTTTATTAGATTATTTTCCCTCAGATTATTTACTAGTTATTGATGAATCTCACCAAACACTTCCTCAGGTCCATGCGATGTTTAATGGAGATCGCGCACGGAAGCAAACTTTGGTCGATTTTGGATTTCGGTTACCTTCTGCTTTTGATAATCGACCTTTGCGCTTTGAAGAGGTTTACGGACGGATTCATCAAGTTGTTTATGTTTCTGCAACACCCGGTGCTTGGGAAGTTCAAGAAGCTGGAGGGGAGATCGTCGAACAATTAATTCGACCGACAGGTCTTTTAGATCCCATCATTGAAATACGCCCTGCATCTGGTCAGGTAGACGATTGTTTAGCAGAAATCCGTTCTCATGTCAGCAAGGGAGGACGTGTTTTACTCACCACACTTACAAAAAAGCTTTCGGAAGAATTGACGACTTATCTCAATGATTTAAACGTGAAAGCTAAATATCTTCATTCGGATATTGATACAATTGAACGTGTACAAATTATTCGAGATTTGCGTTTAGGGGTATTCGATGTTTTAGTAGGAATCAATCTTTTAAGAGAAGGATTGGATATTCCTGAAGTTTCTCTTGTGGCTATTTTAGATGCCGATAAAGAGGGATTTTTGCGCAGTGAAACTTCTTTAATTCAAACTTGCGGTCGAGCGGCGCGAAATGCAGAAGGCCGGGTGATTATGTATGCTGACAAAATCACTAAATCTATTAAACGAACTCTAGAAATCACAGAATCTAGGCGTGTTCTACAAATGCTTTATAATGAGCAGCATGGCATTACGCCCCGAACGGTGAAACGGGAAATTTCTGTCTTAATGGAATCTGAAGAAGATCAAGTCACTCATCCAACCAAACTGGAAGAAGAAATTTTTAAAGCAGCAGAAGAAGTGCATCATTATTTAACCTTGGACGAAGTGCGCTTAAAAATTAAAGAATGCGAAAAAGAAATGAAAAAAGCGGCCAAAGAATTTCGATTTGAAGAAGCCGCAGATTGGCGAGATCAGATGCGGCGTTATCAACAAATCGAATTAACATTGGCCTGATTGGCTCAAAGTTTAAGCAAGCATTTGGTTAATACTATTTGCTAAATATTGAAGCTCAGTTAGTTCTTTATTGTGCGATTCAGGGACACCAATAATACGTTTCTTACTTATTGAGCACCCTTGATCCAATAAGACTTTAGCTAATGTTGCATTTTCAGGGATGATTCCATCGTGGATAATTTTTGAACTATTCGTCAATTCTTGATAACTAGCGACAGAGGCTGTTTGTAGAATAATTTCGGGAGCTTGTAATGCTTTAGAGGACTCTACACAATCAATATTCCATCCTATGACTTTCACTAAAAGCCCCAAGACTTTATTGGTAATGAGGCTAGCAGTAGTTGCTAAATCAGAAAAGGTTCGACTTTTTACCCAGACATATTTTATGCCTGATTTTAATACATGGCGTTTCAAGGCTTCTGCTTGAACTCCCGCTCCAATCGAATGTCCATATCCAATAATTTCTTTGGCTGCTATTCCTTTTTCTTGATCTTCTAAAAAATGTAAGAGTGCTTGATAAGCTTTTGTCATGGCATTTTTATTAGGTAAATTTGAGCTAGCACCGACTCCCGGATAGTTAAAAAAGATGGCGTTACCATTAATTTGAACAAGAAGTTTTTTGAAGTGTCCATCATGCAAGTTAGATTCATAAAATTCTGCATTTCCGTTAGAAACGAGCACCCATCTTCCGTTATCCAACGTTTCTTTTTGACCCATGATCATGGCATCAATCTGATAGCCATCGACTTTGATTGTTAAACGTTTATATTTCCATGAACTTTGGAGAACAACGGTCATTCTTGCATTATGAGCATAATTTTCTGAATATCCATGTAAAGTAGGAGAAGAGGCGGGAAGTAAGGCTATTTTACCGGCGATAATATGCATGATAGTAAAGGGAAAAACAATCAATGAAAAAATGTCTTTAATAATTCGAATAATTTTATGTTCCGTATTCCATCGATAAGTGGTAGACAAAGCGTGAGGGAAATTAAAGTCTTCCGTAGTAGATGTTATGTAGTCACTGTGATCATAAAATGCTTGGTTTCCTGTTAGTCTAGCTTGAAAAGAGATGGACTCATTCATTTTGTTATGCCTCTTTAATTATTTTTAACAAATTTTATATAATAAATCGAATTAAAATTAAAAAATAATATGAAAAATTATTAAACCTTTTAATAATATTTAATTTTTTTAATTTTAATAATAGTGCTTGTTAATTGACTACCTAGTTTTGCCGATTTTTCGAGAGTTTTGATATACAAATAACCTTATGAAAATCCAACTGCAAATAAGTTATCGACCCCTGCTATATTAACAGTGATTTGCAATCGAAAAGTAAGACTCTAAAAAATTTGATTTTGCCTCCAAGCTACACATCCTTTTTGCTCATTAAACCAATGGAAAATGAGCTTAATGCTTAAATTTGTTTGACTTTTTTTAGAGATGATAAATTTGTTAAAGTTTTTATTTTATCTCCCTCATAGGATACAAGATATTGACCGACATATGGGAGAAGTAAATCTAAGAGTAGGAGTGGAAATTGATGGGCAATTTCAAAGCTTAATAAATCTTGTAGAATTTCAGTCTTTGTTTCCTTAGCAAATGACATCGCTTGTTTATTAGATGTTCATTTTGCAAAACATAAGAGTTAATATATGCGTTATTGAACACTATTAACCTGAATTTTGGGTTTTTAGGCAGCCATTAACAATAAGCGATGCTGCTCTGCTAAGTTTATCGATGGCTTTTTAGGTTGGTGAGTATAAGCAATAATCCCAGCTAATAGATTAATTAAAAAATTTCCGGCA
>NZ_BCPZ01000118.1:0-293 GCF_001950615.1 Candidatus Protochlamydia sp. W-9 | reverse complement strand
TTTCACTAAGAGGATCTTCTATGTTAACCTCTTCTTTTTGTTCCCCACAAGTAAAATGAAGATCTACTCTTTTTAGGTAAATGGCCGCCACCGCCTCTTGCAATAAGAAGCCACTTTCGGCTGTGAAAATTTCCTTTTCCACAAGCGCGCCAATAAGATCGAGTGTATTGGCTTCTTCCATGCCGAAATAAAGCGATAAATCATTTAAAAGGTGATGGAGCAACTCCGTGTAGTTCTTTTTTAGGTCGATAATCTTCTCTTTAAAGGGGTGGCACCAAATCTGTTCATAGGTC
>NZ_BCPZ01000117.1:0-293 GCF_001950615.1 Candidatus Protochlamydia sp. W-9 | reverse complement strand
TTTCACTAAGAGGATCTTCTATGTTAACCTCTTCTTTTTGTTCCCCACAAGTAAAATGAAGATCTACTCTTTTTAGGTAAATGGCCGCCACCGCCTCTTGCAATAAGAAGCCACTTTCGGCTGTGAAAATTTCCTTTTTCACAAGCGCGCCAATGAGATCGAGTGTATTGGCTTCTTCCATGCCGAAATAAAGCGATAAATCATTTAAAAGGTGATGGAGCAACTCCGTGTAGTTCTTTTTTAGGTCGATAATCTTCTCTTTAAAGGGGTGGCACCAAATCTGTTCATAGGTC
>NZ_BCPZ01000116.1:0-1731 GCF_001950615.1 Candidatus Protochlamydia sp. W-9 | reverse complement strand
TAAGGCTGTTTTTTTTTAAAATATTTTAAGGTTGGGTGATATAAAACTTGGCATGAAAACTAGCCATCACCGGCCATTAGATTATTTTTTAATACTATGAAAAAGCTTTAAAATAGAATGTTTATATATGTGTTAACATATTTAGTAAAAATTAAGCCCTTTAAAATAATTTATTTTGAAGGGCTTTGTTAATCCCAGTTTAACGTAAGAAACCTACAAGAATATTCTAGGAGCTTAGCAGCTTCGATTTCTGTCTTTGAAAAGAACAGTCAAGGCTTGGATGAATTCAAGCAATAATTAGCAAGACCTGCCATCAGATTGTTCAGAAATTTCCATCGACTTCGGTGCCGATGATGTTCTATCTGACAGCTATTTTCAACAGATAATTCACACTTTCAATCATAGCCCTCTTTTTTAGCATGAGTTTATCCGCTAACGTGATCCATTGTTTTTTCATCTTCTTTACTTTTGTGAAAAGATGCATTTCCTTTTGTAAAAGATGCATTTCCTTTTGTAGTGGAATATTGGTCAGTTTTTCTGACATATCCCCTTTATCTGCGAATGGTTTTCCTTTTACCCCTTCTATCGTTTCTGGGACAAGTTTGGAAGTAAGAGCTTGATTAATTGTTTATAACCTCTTAATGCTTTATTAGATTACCCTTAACCCGGAAATACTTATGAGAAGCAAGAGTCCGAGCAAGAGCTTCCATTCCCCTATCGCTTATTTGGTTTCCGTTAAGAGAGAGTTTTCTAAGAGCTGTATTGGAAGCAAGAGCCTGAGCAAGAGCTTCCATTCCCTCATCACTTATTTGGTTTCCGTTAAGAGAGAGTACCCTAAGAGTTGTATTGGAAGCAAGAGCCTGAGCAAGAGCTTTCATTCCCTCATCGCTGATTTGGTTATCATCAAGGTAGAGTGTCTCAAGGGTATTATTGGAAGTAAGAGCTTTACTAATTGCTTTCGCTCCCTCATCACTTATTTGGTTATCATCAAGGGAGAGTGTCTCAAGGGTATTATTGGAAGTAAGAGCTTTACTAATTGCTTTCGCTCCCTCAACACTTATTTGGTTTCTGTCAAGCCCGAGTTGTTTAATAGTAGTATTGCAAGCAAGAGCATGAGCAAGCGCTTCTACTCCCCTATCGGTTATCTGGTTACTATTAAGCAGAAGAAAACTAAGAGCCGTATTAAAAGCAAGTCCATTAGCAATAACTTCCGCTTTTTTATCACTTATTATTTTGTAACTAAGGTCAAGCGAGGTGAGCCGAGAATCATTCCTATAAAGTTCGAGTAATATTCTGGAGTCAATTTCTGAGGTTTTTATTTCTCTTAAAATTTTGCTTATTCTTTCTTTTTTGACCGTTTCTAAATCTAAAGTCGGGCATTGTATAAAACTCCCTTTGAAATAGGGAGCAAACGTTGTAAAAAAAAGTGTTTTTAAATGGGGATTTTTATCGGCTTTAAGAATATGCAAAAGAGGAGCATCTAAATGAATCGAGGCAAGTGCCACACACCTCTTAAGTTGCAATTCTTCTAATTTGACAAACTGCAAATAGGTTGGTGCGAGGGGGAAGCGTGGTTTTTCAAACGCACGCAGCTGAGCGCAACGGTTTAAATAAAGCGTTTTGAGATTAGGAGAGCACTTTTCGATTTCCAGAATGGCCTCTTCTTTAATAAATGAACAACCGCTTACATTTAAATAGTCGAGTTCAACATGCAAAAAAGGTTTTAACGTA
>NZ_BCPZ01000115.1:0-29965 GCF_001950615.1 Candidatus Protochlamydia sp. W-9 | reverse complement strand
CCATTTTGACCTCTCATGTCATATTAAACATTAGCTTGGGAAAACAAATGTTTTAAATGATGCAGAGGTCCTTTGTCATTTAAATTTTATTCTTCTTATTTATTATCAAAGAGATAAATTCAAAATTCAGGTTATTAACACAGTATAGCGTTTATTTGAATATAAGTTTGTTTACAAAACCATCACTCATATTTATCAAAACATGAAATCAAAAATTAAAAAACATAGAAATTCCTAAATCTTGTTAATTCAAAGTGACTGGAAGTTTTAAATCGTCATGCAGCCAAACATTTAAAAGATAAGATTCAGGATCCACACATTGAAGATGATGACCATCATAGGCATATGATTTAGCAGGTTTTACATCGCTGCATAAAAACTTTAGGTTATCTTGCTGGATAAGTATAAAACTGACCTCTTTTAAAGAGGCAAGCATATCTATTCCCAATCGAGAAGGCTTGGAATCTATTACATAGATTAAAAGAGGTTGCTCGCCAACTGTCAACTCTTGAATCGATTGAAAAAGAGATAAAGAGATGCTTTCAATACATTGTACAATTAGCAGATTGAAAGGATTTTTCTTTAGGACTTCTCGAAGTACAAACACTTGCTCATGATCAAAGACTTTATGTTTCATATCATGTTGAAATAATCTGTAAGCGACATCTGATAAAGTGACTCTTGCGCATCCCACCTGCTCAATGGCAATTCCAGCTGCGACATTGCAAAGTTGAGCTGCTACTGAATAAGTAGTTTTATTCGCCAAAGCATAAGTGAGCATAGCCAACACGGTATCACCAGCACCCGTAACATCTTTAACTTCTTTTGCATGAACAGGGAAATCCTGCCGAGTTCCCGACGATTCAAAAAGGGAAATACCAGCTTCTGAACGGGTAATCATTAACAAGCGTGCTTGAGTGATATGCAAGATTTTTTGGGCAACTAAATCAAGTGGAGTTGAAGGTGGTAACCCAGCTGCTGCATAAGCTTCCGAAAGGTTAGGTTTAATTAAAGTTGTTTGAGTATATTTAGAAAAGTCGTGTCCTTTTGGATCTGTTACAACCAAAATGGCATTTTTATTAGCATAATCAATGATAGCTTTAAGGAGCTGATCTGTTAGAAAACCTTTACCATAATCGGAAATCGCGATCGCTTGAACATCATGCATAAAGGTTGGGATAGCAAGAATGATTTCTTGCTCTAATTGAGTATCAAGGGAGACAATTTCTTCAAAATCTATGCGGACAATTTGTTGATTTTCTGCAATAACGCGGTTTTTGACAGGCGTTCTATATTTTTGTTGGTTGAAAATAGCTGACGTATCAACTCCTTCTTGACTTAAGATATTGCAAAGAACATCGCCCCCCCAATCCTTACCTGTTCTACCTATCGCTGTTACCTGTGCACCTAACGAAATTAAATTGAGTACAACATTTCCAGCTCCTCCTGGTTTATGCTCTTCATGGTGAACATGAATGACAGCAACAGGAGCTTCAGGAGAAATTCTTTTAGCCTTTCCTACAGTATAAGTGTCTAATAAGAAATCTCCTATTACTGCTACCTTAACAGGTTTTAAATCTCGCAATGTATTTGCTAACGCTACCATATTTTCTTCGTCACCAAATAGTTTTTTACATAATCTTCAATAGCAGCTTCCAAAAGCATGGGATGAGATTGATCTTTTAGTATCGTTTCAAGTTTTTTTGTATCTGCACGACTATAATTTTGATATTTCCCAACCAATTCTTTTGGCATGTCAACATATTCAATTTTGACAGGACAATCGAGAGCTTTAAAAACAGCATGTGTTAAGGAATTCCATGTAGAAGCTTCCCCGCTACCAACATTATATAAACCTCCAACGTCGTTTTCTAAAAATGCACACGTGATTCTAACAACATCTTTGACATAAATAAAATCTCTTTTCTGCTCTCCGTCTGCATAAAGATGAGGCTCGCTTGATTTAAAAAGTTTGACTGTTTCACCCTTTAAAATTTCTGGCACCATTTTATTCACAGCTGAGGCCATTCGCCCTTTGTGATATTCATTAGGACCAAATACATTAAAGTATTTTAATCCCACAATTTTTTCTAAGGCTCCTTCTGTATAAGCCCATTGATCAAAAAGCTGCTTAGAAAAGCCGTACATATTTAAAGGTTCAAGCGAGTACAACTCGTTTTCTTTATCTTGAAATCCCTTTAAGCCGTCTCCATAAGTGGCTGCTGAAGAAGCGTAAATAAAGCGATGCTCATGTTTTAACGCATACTCAGCTAATTGAACTGTATAGCGGTAATTATTTTCTAAAAGATAACTAGCATCTTTCTCTAATGTATTTGAACAAGCTCCTAAATGAACGAACGCTTCAATCAAGGATTCTTTTCCATTTAACCAATTAAATAATTGATGTTTAGGAATGATGTCGACAAATTTTTTACCAACAAGGTTTTTCCATTTTTCACTGTGCCCAAGTTCATCAACAATCAGGAGATTCGCCATTCCTTTGTTATTTAAATAGCGAACAAGACAAGAGCCAATAAATCCAGCTCCACCTGTGATTACTATTAATTGATCATCATATATTTTCATTATTCGAACTCATCAAAAAAAATAAATAAATCTATAGTCTATCATAAATAAGGCAAGAAAGAACTAAAAATTAAATTTTGGAAAAATAAATTTGGCATTCCTAGGGCTAATGAAACAAGCGTCAGGTTAATTTGGGCAGCGTAGAATACCAACGATTGGATGAACGGTTGATAAAGTACGCAGAAAAAGTTTTAAAAGAAGCAGGAATTTGCCCTTGACCAATACAAAAAAAAGAAGATCCTGACCCAGACATAACCACTGTATCAAAACCAGAAGACAGAAGAGTATTTTTTAGTATTTTTAATTCAGGTTTGATTTCAAAAGCCGAAGCTTCTAAATCATTAAAATAAAGTTTTCCTTTAAAGCTTGCATAATCGTTAATATTTTCATTAGACTGAGAGAAATTTAAGTGCTTATAAACTTCTGGAGTCGAAAGTCCAAAAGGAGGCTTAACAATCCAAATTTTACAATGAGCTAAAGGATCTAAAGAATTTACACATTCTCCTCTGCCAGTACAATGAGCAGTTCCTTTGGAAAAGAAAAAAGGAATGTCTGCCCCAATTTCGGATCCCCATTGCATTAACTCTTCTGTTTTTACGATTTCTCCTGCTAGTTGATTACAAGCCCAAAGAGTAGTCGCAGCATTACTGCTACCTCCTCCAAGTCCTGCTTGAGAAGGAAGTCGTTTATCTAAATGAATGCGTAAGTGTAAATCCAAACCAGTTTTTGAACGAAATAAACGCAGGGCTTTAAGAACTAAATTAGAATCATCGGTGGGAAGATAAGGATCTGAACAGGTGAGCGTATCTACTGTCTGCCTTTGAAATGTTAAAATATCCCCAGCAGAGATTGTTTGGAAAAGTGAGGAAAGCTCATGATACCCATCCGCTCTTTTGCCAATAACTTTTAAAAATAAATTTATTTTTGCCGGTGAAAATAATCGAATGGAAAACATACTATTTATTAACTCAATAATAGATAGGCGCAATTAAATTTAATTGCGCCTTACAAATTAGAACAAGAAAGCTTAAGCCGCCTTAAGCTTTTTGTTCTTCTAAACTTGCACGGTATCCTTCTTCAGACATCACTTTTAAATTAAAGTTTGCCGTTACACCTTCTTTTAATTTAACAACGAGAGAATGCACTCCTGTTGTCTTAATCGGATGCTTTAATTGAATGTCTTTTTTCTCAAGTTCAATTTTTGCGTGATCTTGAATAAGGTGGACGATTTCCGCCACTGTTACAGAACCATACATATGTCCTTCTTGGTCTACTTTAACAACCTGTACTAAAGTCATTCCTTCAATTTGCATAGCAACTGCTTCTGATTCTTTCTTATCAGCAATCGCCCGTTTTTCACGTTCAGCTTTTAAACGCTCTTGCATACGCAAGGTGTTTTTATCAGCGATAACGGCTAAACTTTGGGGAAGTAAAAAGTTACGAGCAAAACCAGGCTTCACGTTAACGATTTCACCA
This sequence comes from Candidatus Protochlamydia sp. W-9, assembly GCF_001950615.1. Lineage (NCBI taxonomy): Bacteria > Pseudomonadati > Chlamydiota > Chlamydiia > Parachlamydiales > Parachlamydiaceae > Candidatus Protochlamydia > Candidatus Protochlamydia sp. W-9. Next base: position 25,903 of record NZ_BCPZ01000115.1, on the reverse strand, counting down.
CTTCTACCAAGTGCTTCCACATCTTTTATTAACAACAATTGTGCCATACTGTTATCTCCTCGTATGATTCTTAAACTTCAGCAACAAATGGCAACAACGCCACATGACGGGCGCGTTTAATGGCTGCTGTCAATTTCTTTTGATGATAAGCAGATACGCCTGTAATTCGTCTTGGTAAAATTTTACCACGTTCAGTGATAAATTTTGTTAAAGTATCTATATCTTTGTAATCAATTTCTCTAATTCCTGCCGCAGTAAAAGGGCAACGCTTACGCTTTTTAGAGCGGGCATCAGAGTAGTCAGAATTATATTTTGGTTTTCTTTGTAGCATAAATCTACTCCTTACTGCTGTTCATCTAGAGTTTTAAATTCAATTTTCTCCATCACTTCGTCAGTGCGTAGAGTAATAAAACGAATAAGGTCTTCATTCAAATGATATTCCTGCCAAAGATCAGAAATAGCTGAAGAAGGAGCTGTAAAATAAACGAGATAATAATAGCCTTCGCGGTGGCCATCAATTTCGTAAGCTAAACGGCGTCTTCCTTGCTCATGAAGTTTTTTTATTTCTCCTCCACGACCAGTAATTCCTGTTTGAATTCTATCTAAAGCCTTATGGCGAGCATCATCACTGAGCGTTGCGCTAATGACATACATTCCTTCGTAAAGGTTTTGTACTTTTTGACTCATGTATATTCTCCTAACCCTGCAAAGGGGGTTTTGTTAAATCTATTGACTCCTTTTCTAAAGCTTTTTTAAGCTTTTTAGGCAAAGGCATTAATCTGTCTTTGCTAGGAGTTGTGTTAACCGCGTTCATCACTTGTGAAACGCTTTCTTTAATTAAGCGGAGCAAAACTTCTACTCCACGATTAACAAAAGTCGCTAAAACTTGTAATTCTTCTTGAGTGAAAACATCTAAAACATAACTAGCAAGATTTTTTTCGCCAGGATGTCCAATTCCCATTTTTAAACGATTATAGTGAGAGGTTCCTAAATGAGTCTCTACACTTTTTAAACCGTTATGCCCACCCGTACTTCCCATTGTTTTCAATTTCAACTTTCCAAATGAAAGAGATATATCATCTGTTACAACAAATAGGTTTGCCATGGGCAATTTAAAAAAATCTAAATAACGCTTAACAACTGTTCCACTTAAATTCATATAGGTAAGTGGCAAAATTAGGTGGACAGATTTGTTTTCAACCATTCCTTTCGATATTAAAGCATTAAAACGTTTATCTTCTTTAAATGACCATCCCAACTTGTTCGCTAAACTTTTTATAACAAGATAACCCATGTTATGCCTTGTTAATTCATATTGAAGCCCTGGATTACCAAGCCCTACAAAAAGATAAGATTGCGAAGTTGAAGTTATCACATTTTAAAAAAGCTTAACGTTTTACAATAACAGCTACAACCTCATTCATATCAATAAGAGGGCGTACTGTTTCTGGAATATTCATATCTTTTAAGCGCTTAGACTGCTTAAGTCCCAGCTCTTGCACATCTAATTCAAAGAAAGATGGCATATCTTTTGGTAAACAACGTATACGTGCATGCCGAATGACTTGACGAAGTACACCACCTAATTTAACCCCCACACAATCTACAGTTCCTGTACACTCAATAGGAACTTTAACATTAATTTTATGGTCATCGATAAGTTCTTCGAAATCAAGATGCATTACTTGATAAGTTGTAATCGCATACTGAATGTCTTTCACTAATACACGACGTTCTGAACCCTTTTCATCAACTAAGGTAAAAATTGTTGTAGGAAGATGACCAGATTTCACATGACGTAGATAAGAATTAAATTCAGCACTGTTAATTGCTAAGGTTTCGCCTTCTTTTCCTCTCACATATAGAACAGCTGGAATCATTCCTTCACGGCGAAGGCGATTGATTTCGCTTTTGCTTTTGCCTGTTCTTAATATTGCTTTCAATTTCATGAATCCCCCAAAAAGGATAAAGTTAAATAAATTTTAAAAAGATAAACTTGAAGCCTGCCTACTAAAGATAGTTTGAAATAGATTTTTTTCTTATTTAAAACTTACGTTACTAAATTTTTCAGTCATTGTTTCAAAAAGTTTATCACACATTTATATATGTTATAAAGAAGAAATGGACTCATCCGATACCATGCATTGGATGGCATGAGCCAAAAGAGAGGCTATGGAAACGGTTTTAAGCTTAGAAGCTTCTTTTAACCGTTTAGTATGAGGAATGGTGTTCGTCATCCATACTATTTCGAGCAAACTATTTTCTATCTGCTTAACTGAATCATCCACAAGTAAACCGTGGGTAAATGCAGCAAAAATACGATTTGCTCCCTTCTCTTGGCATGCTTTCGCTGCTGACATTAATGTTGCTCCAGTTGAGCAGATATCGTCAGCGAGAAGTACATCTTTTCCGTTAACATCTCCGATTAGGTGATAGTCTACAACTTCTATAGCACTTTTCCGGTGCTTATCAACGATTGCAAAATCAACACTGAGCTGACTTGCAAAAGTTCGAGCTGTTTTGACGCTTCCTATATCGGGAGCTACAACAATACTATTAGTCAAATCTAATTTCTGTAATTCATCAATCAATAGTTGACGTCCACTAAGATGATCTACAGGAATATCAAAAAACCCTTGCAATTGATCTACATGAAGATCCATTGTCAAAATTCGCGTTATGCCGGCTTCTACCAATAAATTTGCAACGAGTTTCGCTGTAATTGACACATCAAACTTATCTTTACGGTCTTGTCGGCAATATCCATAATAAGGAATCACTGCTACAATATTTCGCGCTGATGCTCTTTTGAGGGCATCAACAATAATTAGTAACTCCATCAAATAAGAATTGGGATCAAGAGCAATCGATTGTAAAACAAAAGTATCTTTACCACGCACACTTTCTAAAAGCTGCACCCCTATTTCCCCATCAGGAAACTTGCTTAACTGCATTTGACCAAGAGAAATTTTGAGTTGTTGGGCAATTTCAGTTGCAAGAATGGGATGTGAAGATCCAGCAAATAATAGTGGTTGGTGGCAAAAGGACATCTGAGTTGCCTATAACATTGGGGTGGAAGGATTCGAACCTCCGCATGGCGGTACCAAAAACCGCTGCCTTACCGCTTGGCTACACCCCATCGATGAACCGATCGCTTTAACAAAGATAACATAATATTCTTGGTTTGATTTTTTTGCAACAAGTAAAACAAGAAAAAAATATTAAATTAAGCAGCTAAACATAAATATTTAGGGATTTATGAATTCAAAAAAAGAGATAAAATAGCTACTTTTAAAAGATTGTCTTTCCAAAAAATTCAGGGATAGACAAATTTCGATAAAAATCTAAATCAAATATTCGAAGTCTAATCTTCAAAAATATATTTGTTTGTGGAAATATTTAATCATTATCCTTTATTGATTGAAATAACCAACACTAAACTGTCAATAGAAAGTTAAAAATATTAAAATTCAATGAAAATGCTAATTCAGAATCGGAGCTTGTCATGCACATCATTCATATAGCCTCAGAACTTGCCCCTTTAGCCAAAGTTGGAGGATTAGCAGACGTTGTCCTAGGTCTTTGCCGTGAGTTATCTTGGAAAGGGCATGATGTTGACATCATTATCCCTAAGTATGATTGTATGGATAGCGAGCAAATCCGAGACCTGACAGTGGATTATTTTGAACTCCCCTCATTTTATAATGGAGAATGGTTTTTCAATACAGTTTGGATGGGATGGGTGGAAAATTTAAAAGTTTATTTTATTGAACCCCATCACCCCCGCTTCTTTTTTAATCGCGGCTGCTTTTATGGTTGTGAAGATGATCTCGAACGTTTCTTATACTTTTCTCGCACAGCCTTAGAGTTTTTATATAAAAAATCTATTTTGCCGGATATTATTCATCTCCATGATTGGCAAACAGCTGTTATTGCTCCTCTGTACAAAGACATGTATCAAAAGCTTGGGTACACAAAACCAAAGATATTGTTTACAATTCACAACATGGAATATCAGGGAAAATGTGCAGCACATGATTTGAATTACATTGGCCTCGATGGCAATCAATATCAACAACATAGTTTTATGCAAGACAATCTTTACCCTCATTTAATTAATTTGCTCAAGGGCGGCATCGTTTATTCAGATTTCGTAACCACTGTATCTCCTAATTATGCAAAAGAGGTTTTAACACCGAAGGAAGGAAGAGGACTTGAAACCACCTTAGTAGAATATCAGCATAAATTCAAAGGGATTTTAAATGGAATTGACTACTCTTATTGGAATCCAGAAATTGATCGATTTTTGCCCGCTCATTATTCTTTAAGAGAAATGCCTAACAATAAAAAAGATCGAAATACCGTTGATAAAAAAGGTTTTATCAAAAAATTTTTAAGAGAAAAACTTTATTTGGCCGAGGAACATAGACCTATTATTGGATGCATAACTAGACTTGTCCCACAAAAAGGAATCGATTTGATTAAACATACGATTAGACATATCGTTGAAAAAAAAGGACAGTTTATCTTACTAGGCTCAAGTCCTATCCCTAGTATTAATGATGAATTTCATCGTTTAAAGCATCAATACACCGACCATCCACATATTCACTTAATTTTGCATCATAGCGAAGAACTTGCTCATCTCATTTATGCGGGCTCTGACATGTTTATTGTTCCCTCACTTTTTGAACCTTGCGGCCTTACACAAATCATTGCTCTTAAATATGGCACTGTTCCCATTGTTCGTCGCACAGGAGGATTAGCTGATACAATTATCGACGTCGATCATACAGATCAACAACCTGATAAAAAAAATGGATATGTTTTTGACGATCCAGATGCTAATGGAATAGATTCTGCCATCGACCGCGCCATTCATTGTTGGTTTGAAGAACCTGAAAAATGGCGTCAGTTGATGCTTAATGGAATGAAAATGGATTTTAGCTGGAATCAATCTTCAGATTGTTATCTGAAAATTTATCAAGCTATCTCAGCAAAAAATTAAAGGGACTCTTGAATTAATACAAAAATGTAGCTATTCTCCCTTTCTCGTCTGAGTTTTGGATTTCTAATATAACTATCAGCGATGGTTGAAAGGAAGATTATCTTGAGTATTCCTAATTGTCTGACTTTTTTTCGTATTTTTATTAGCCCCATTTTTCTATTGCTTTATTTAGAATATGAGTTTTTAAATATCCAAATGACAACTTTGCCTTATATTTTACTTTTCCTTTTAGGTATCTCAGAATTATCTGATGCCTGTGACGGATATCTTGCACGTAAATATAATCAAGTTACGGATCTGGGTAAAATTTTAGATCCTATGGCAGACAGCATCTATAGAATTTCAATTTTTCTAACTTTTACACTTCCTCCTGTTCAGCTTCCCATGCTTTTGATTTTTATTTTTATTTATAGAGATTCTGTTGTAAGCACTTTAAGAACTATTTGTGCTTTGAAAGGATTCGCACTTGCTGCTAGACCTAGCGGTAAAATTAAAGCTATCTTTCAAGCCCTAGCTTCATTTACTGTCATTATTTTGCTAATTCCTTATTCGCTGGGTTATTTATCTCTTCATTCGCTACAATATATTAGCATGATAGTTGTATTAGTAGCTGCTCTTTATTCCTTACTTTCGGGTGTAGAATATGTCTATGCCAATAAACAATATATTATGAAGCTTTTGACATCTAAAAATAGCCTAAAACGAGATTTAATTGATTAAATCTCGAAAAATTTCCTTTTTACAACTGATTTATAAACATTAAAAATGAATAGATTATTCTGTTGAGAACAAAATACTCATCTAATTGGAAATCATCTCAGCAAATGATAATTTGAAATACAGTTATTATGACTTCAATTTCCTTATTTGAATAAGGCAACTTTTTGGATATTCTTCAAAAAGATAATTCCTCTCTAAATTAAATAACAATTTCAGAAGTAAGAAATGTCAAATTTTTAGTTACGAAATTTCTGCAAGGGGATGGCTTTCAGATAAGCGTGCCTCTTCTCTCACAAGATTGAATGAAATTTCATGCCTTAGCATGAAAATTCCATACCCATTAATAATCAATAAAGAAACACCAGCAATAGCCATTGCTGTTTGTGCTTGGCTGGTTCCCATAAAAGAAAACAGAACTAAGGCTACAACCGCGTAAATATAATAGACGCTCCGGCCAAATTTAGGTGAGAGATATTCTGCGCATTTTAATCCAACACAAAAATAAGCATTGATTGTGTTATAACCAAGCATAAACAAAAAAATAGGCATGAAAAAATGCATATAAGGGAAATATTGCCCTAGAGATAGTTGAACTAAGAGACCTGCCTCTATGGGTTCCTGCCAAAGTCCAGTGGTTAAAATCAAGAAAAGACTGGTTGTACAAACTATAAATGTATCGAGAAAAATATCGAAAATAGCTAATGAGGCTTGTTTTTCTGGAATTTGCACGCTAGTTTCACTATGAATGACAGATGCATATCCCACTCCAATATCACCTGTATAGCACCCTCTTCGAATTCCATACGACATAGTACTCATAATTCCAGCTCCAGCAAATCCTCCAATAGCGGCATGCCCTGAAAAAGCAGAAGTGAATACTTGCTGAATTACTGTAGGTAAAGCGGAAAGATTATTGAACAATACCCACATTCCCATTCCTACATAAATCACAACAAAAACTGGTAAACTCGTACTTGAGATAGTTCCTACCCGGCGAACTCCTCCACTTCCCGCAAAAACCACAAGAACTAGTAAGGTCGCTGTTACCAAATAAGAGTTGATACCTAAGTTTGTTGTGATACTAGTGGAGATGACACTAAATTGGTAAACTTCTACTCCATAAACACACAGCAATACACAAACAAGTTTAGGAATCCAGCTAGTTTTAAAGACTTTTTGCAAAAAATACATAGGTCCCCCATTATACCCCCCACTTGCATTGGGAACTCTATAACGCAACCCCAAATAAACTTCTGAATATTTTAAAATCATCCCTGCTAAAGCAGTCATCCAAATCCAAAATAAGGCTCCAGGCCCGCCAAGTTGAACGGCTGTACAAATCCCTACGATATTACCAATTCCTACACATCCACCTACTGCAGCAAAAAAAGCTTTGAGAGGATGAACACCATGTTGATTTTCTGAACTGCGTAATCGCATAAAACTGAAAAATGTCTTAAAAACGGTCGGTAAATGTCGAATTTGAAAAAAACTTGATTTTAAAGATAAATACAGCCCCAACAGAATGACAATGGGAACTCCTGCATAAGTCCATAGAATATTTTCCAGCTGACCTAATTGACTACTTAAAGCTGTAAGCATTTATCGCCTAATTTTAATTTAATAATTAAACAATTTTAAAAGAATTATTATTTTTTTTGATTTAAAAGTCAATTAATTAGTTTATTTATTTGAAGAAATTGTTCTTTCCAGAAATAAAAATCTAATAAACCTGAAACAGAGCGCCCCATTAAATAATAGCTCAGATAAATAGCTTCTATTGATGCAAGTCCCCTCTCTGGATCTGGACAATCATCCTGATAACGAGGATAAGCTGTCCGAAAGTGATGTGGTAGACTTCGGTATAGATAATTTGTTTGATTTTCAAATGGCTGTATCATCTTTCTTGCATAACGCCAGGTCGCGTCTAAAACAAGTAATCCTCTGTTACAATCTTCATTAGTGAGAGGTGGAGCATTGACTGATAAAATAATATATCCTTGTAGATCTGGTAATTTTTCATAAGGATATTTCAAAAAAACAAAATCTTTTCTTGTTTCCAAACCACGCAAACTACATTTTTTTAGATTTTCAAGCCGGTGTCGAATAATAACAGTGGGAGGAAAAGGTTGCATTATTGAGTTAATTGCCTTAAGTTGGAATTTGAACAAATAGCAAACAAAGCATGACTTTCTTCTTTTTTGCAAAATGATAATGATTTAAGTTTAATCAAAATTAAAGCCCATTACCCATAGGTCTGCACAACATTGCTATTTTTAATCGATTTTAAATTTAATCTAATTGTGCAATAAAATAAGAATTTAGCCCACTATTTTAATATTCATTAAGCATAAATTCAAGAAAGGAATGAAAAATGAAAAAAATAACCACTTTCTTAATCAGTGGCACCTTAACTTTAACTGCTATTATCCCCTTATTTGGCCAATCTCCCTCCAATCAGCAGGCTTACCCTAATCAAACATATGCCCAGCCCACGACAAAGGGACAAATGAATCAAAGCAAAACCCATGATCAATCTTCTCGTCACTTTGGCTCACAAAACCTTAATGAAAACTCTTTGACTTGGATAACAAATTATCATGAAGCTGTTGCCCAATCTCAGTCGACAGGAAAACCCATCATTTTATTATTTACAGGCACCAATTGGTGTCCAGCTTGCATGAAATTAGAAAAAGAGGTGTTAACTAAGCCTGAATTTGCACAAGGTGTGGGCAATCAATTTATCTTCTTCAAAGCCGAATTTCCAGACTATGGCGAAGATGCTATTATGTCATCTCCATATAGTACTTTATTACAACGCTATAACATCAATGCATTCCCCACTCTTGTTGTGATCAACGCAAGTGGACAACTTTTGTTTACCGTTAATTACAAAGCTGGTGGGCCTGCTGTTTATATCAACGAATTACTACAAAAACTCAATCCAGGCCAATTCTCGGGTTCTATGAACCACTTTAACACTTATTATCGATAATTATTTAAAGTTGATTCTGGATCACGATAAAAAAATCAGGATTCAGAATTATTTTTTTAATTTCTCCAGTCCGTCATTTTTAATAACTCTTTCGGAATTTCAAATAAAAATCTTGATGGGCGGCTAGTCATATCCTTACCCATACGTTTACGTTGCTGAGCCATACTTATTGTTAAATGCTGCTGAGCACGAGTAATTGCAACATACATCAATCTTCTTTCTTCTTCGATTCCTGTTTCTTTCATACTTTTTTCATGTGGAATGATATGATCTTCCATACCAACTAAAAAACAAACTGGAAATTCAAGCCCTTTTGCACTATGAAATGTAAGTAAACTTACGCGGTCTTCATGACGATTATTTTTTGTCGATTGATTAAATTTATTATCTACATACATATTTCCCAAAAAATTTTCTAAAGAGCTTTCTAATTCAGGGTTGAGTTGTGCCTGCTGTTCAAATTCAGCTAAAGAAGAAACAAATTCTTGAATATTTTCCCATTTAAAGTCCCTCATTTGTTGACTTTTCACTTCCTCTTTAATGGCTTTTTGATAATTTATTTGCTCTATTAACCATTTCAAATTTTCTGCTAAATTACCTTCTTGAAATCGTTTTTTTGCTTCGCTAATTAAATGAGTAAACTCACAAATTCCTTTAAAGGCTTTTCCATGATAAATTAATTTAGCTCCTTCCCCTTTTTGATTTGCAACCTCTTTTAAAACATCCCAAAGAGGCCTTTGAAACTGCCTATTATGTGTCGTCAATAGATCTAAGCTATCTTCGCCAATTCCTCTTCTTGGTTGATTCACAATTCGTAGCAGAGCTTCTTGATCAGCTGGATTAATGATTAATCTCAAATAAGCACATAAGTCTTTAACTTCTTTTCGTTCATAAAATTCTGTGCCTCCAAAAATTTCATAAGGAATCCCTTGAATCCACCGATTCTGAAATTTCCAAACCTGTCTCATGAGAGCCGTTTCAAATTGACGAGATAGAGCATTAGATCGATATAAAATGGCAAAGTCTTTCCACTGCAAATTTAAACTCTCTTTCATTTTTACAATTCTTTTAACTACTACTTGAGCTTCTTCTAGCTCATTCGGTGTATGAAAGACCTCAATAGGATACCCCTCTCCTTTCTCACTCCATAATTTTTTTTTATGTCGATATTGATTGTGATCAATAACTGCATTTGCAGCTTTTAAAATAAAATTTGTCGAACGATAATTCTGTTCTAATTTAATGACAGTTGCTTTTTCAAATTCTAAAATATTTTTAACATCTGCACCTCGCCAACCATAAATAGACTGATCGTCATCACCAACAACACATAAATTTTGGTATTTAGAAGTAAGTAAAGAGGCAAGTCGATATTGAATCGGATTCGTGTCTTGATATTCATCAATCATCATATAGCGAAATCTTTCTTGATAAGCTTCTAAAACATCCGGAAATCGTTCGAACAACTCAACAGTCAAGCTCAAAAGATGGTCAAAATCGACAGCATTATATGCTCTCATACTTGCTTGTAAACGGCGATAAACGTCTTGAACAAATGAATTGTGCCATTTTGACTCAGAAATTTCGATATTTTCAGGAGAAATTCCTTTATTTTTTGCATGTCGAATGGCGTTGAGCGTAGAAGTCAAAGAGGGAAGTTCCCCTTCATGCTGCAAAATATCGCGAACAATCATGTTAATTAATCGTTGCACATCTTGTTCATCGTACAAACTAAATTTAGTTGTATAACCAAGCTTGGCGATGTCTTGGCGCAGAATCTGCATACAAAATCCATGGAATGTGCACAAGGTCACTTGCTTGGCTAATTTTGAATCTACAAAATTTGCCAATCGATGACGCATTTCTGCGGCCGCTTTATTTGTAAAAGTTAAGCCTAAAATAGCTCTGGGTGAAACATTTAAATAACGAATTAAATAAGCCATTCGCATTGTTAACACGCGAGTTTTTCCGCTTCCAGCTCCAGCTAAAATTAATACTCTTCCATTAATGAGCTTAACTGCATGCTTCTGCTCTGGATTTAAAGTTTCTAATTCTTTTTCCATCGATACAATTTTTAATTTTGCTCATTTACATATGAGATAAGGATTAAGTTTACCAAAAACAATTCAAAAGGTTGACAGATCGGTCTTTTATTAACAACAGCCGTTTTCTTAACAAAGGTTAAATATTATCTTAATCGTTTAAGTCACTAATTTTTAAATACTTAATAATGTATAATTGATTTAAATAAAAATTTTCTTAACAAATAATTTTCGTTTAAAGTAAACAGAGGATTAGATGCACATTTGATATCTGCTCGCCCCCCTAACGACCTTTTGCTCTTATATTTACACAAGCTAGAGCTTCTTAATTAGCTAATACTGGATATAAAACTGACAAATGATCGCTTGTCTTTTTCCTGCTTTAACAAACTAGGAAAGAGTCAATTCTTATACTTGTTAAAAAATTATTTTTGGACGTTTTAAAAACAAAAAAAGTTAATAAGATTTCCGTCTCCAATAATCAAACAAGGAGTTTTTTTTATGCATATAGTAGATTTAAGATCATCATCAACTACTCACGATGGAACAAATCTACAAGGAGAACAATCAAGTCAAATTTTAGCAATACCACCACACACCCCTATTCCTCCATCCATTTCTCCCTTACCTTTACCAGAAGCTTCTCCTCGCGCAAATGGCATTTTATGTACTCAAATTTCTCCTACGCCAAAGACTAAAAATTCAGGGACTCCCCCTCAAAATAGATTTAGAGAGACTCATTCAGATAGCACAAGTAATTTTTCTGCGATTCCCACAAGCGAAGCAGAACAATCTGTTGAAGCAGATCCAATTTCTGCTCCTACTTCTCCTTTAATTTTAGCTCATGTTTCTCATCAAGCTGAAGGTCCTTTAGTCCAAACATTAGCAACTAAGATTATGACGTTTATTGAAAGGCAAACTCCTATTCGTTTAAATACTTGGTTTACTCCTGAAGATCAAGCTGAAATGGAACAAATTATTAGAAATACCTCTGACAGAAGCCAAACTATTACAATGTCATTTTTGACATGTCTATCTGGAATGGTAGCCAGTTTTGTTCTCGCTGTTTCCCAAAAAAACAAGTCTTATGAATTAGATGCGAGCAGATTAACGATCTTACAAAGAGAGGCCTACAGCCAAATAAAGGAGCAAGATCAAGCCTCATATGAAGTTTTAACTGAACAATCTCTTAGAATAGAAGAATTAATGCAAACAAGAAAAGATGTTTATAGAATTCAGTATGAAAAGATGCAAACAGAGCAAATGCATTTAAAAGAGATACACGAAGGCAACACTAGAGGGTGGTTTGTCCCTCATTTTGGGATTGCTTACCGCGCAGAAACAGTGTTTAAATTGCTAGAACAACGACGTCTTAATTTAAAAATTTCTCTTAATGATTTAAACAGACTTCCAGAAAATTCTCCACCTCGCACTTCACATGAAGTAACGCAAATTGTAACTACAATAAACACTAAACTTGCAGAATTAGAAGAGCAAATTTTAGTTCATCAAAAAACATTAAAATCTTTAGAGGGTGAATCTGCAGATCAATTTAGATGTGAAAGTTATTATCTGCATTTTAACAGAATGAAAAAACAAAGTAGATGCTACGATGAAAATCAAAGAAGAATAGCACAGCGTCTTCGTGAACTAGAAGCAGAAACAAACACTGAACTTTTGCCAAGCCAGATGGCTCAACGAAAATTTGAGATTGCTATGATCAGGGCTTATCAGAAAAAAATTGAGAAAAGATTAGTTAATCTCAGAACGCTTTTAAGCGGCTATAAAATTATGGAGGGAGAAAGAGTGACTGTTAACGTAAGAAGAAATAACTCTAGATCAGCTGAATTAAAAAAAGGGGCTGATCTTTTAAACAGTCTTGTTGCTCTTCAAGAACGAGTGACTATACACTCTTCATTAGCGCACATTTCAACTCCCGAAATAGAAAAAAATTTGCTTAAGCAAGATTACTTGAAATTTCTTGAGTTACAATCTAGTTTTAGTGTAGTGCAAAATACTTTCAAAGAGAGAACAGTTAGTTTGGAAAGCAACATGCTTAAGTGTTTTTCAAATGTTGAAAAAATTGAAAGTTGTTTAAAAACGTTTAGACAACAAATGGCTAATCTTACAGTTGAAATTAAACACAGAACGTGTTGGTTCAAAGCAGAGATTACACCTCCTGCTCAACCCTGGTGGCGTTTTATTATCAATTTCTTATTCCTTCAAAGGCGCTTTGATTAATCTTGTTTGATACCGGTACTGAAAAAACTTTAAAGTTTTTTCAGTACCGAAATTGCTAATACTAAATTTATGGCATTCAACACCTTAAAAAAGTTAATGTCTTGATGCTTTAAACTTCATCTAATCAACCATCATTCAACGACTTAACTTAATTTTTGATAGTGCCTATAAGCTTGATCGATCAATTCTATTAATTCTGCTTGAATATCTTGCATTTTAGCTTGATGAGCAAGTGTACGAGGTTTAACATTTAAAAGAAATGCTTGAGGAAATGTATGATAAGAAAGGCGAAAGGCTTCCCTAACTATTCTTTTAAATCGATTTCGGTGATGAGCTTTACCAAATCGGCGTGTGACTGTGATTCCTAATTGAGAGTGAGAGCGATTATTAAAACGAAGATCTAAAATAATCCACCGTCCAATGTATCGAGAAGATCCATTAGCCATGCGCTGGTACTGCTTACGCGTACGCAAGCGCATTGACTTAGGAAAACGATAAGTTAAACGCGTGTTAATTGTTTACGTCCATGTCTACGACGTCTACTAATAATTTTACGTCCGTTGGCTGTGCTCATTCTTTTCAAAAAGCCATGCTCAGAAGAACGGCGACGTTTGCTGGGTTGATAAGTACGCTTCACGGCTAAATTTCCTTAAATTTAAATTCAATGTTGATAAAAGCTTAGCTTGCTTTTAAACGTTTAAACATGGACAAAATACTATTGATTTTTAAGAATAATTGCAAGGAATAATTCTTTATAGATATTTATCAGAAAGATAACATTCTTATTCTTTTAACCTTGAATGATAAGCTTTAGCTTTATTAGAATTTCAATTTCAGCCATTCACCAACAAACGCTTTTTAAGCCTTATTTGATTGAGAAAATTCTTGAATAAAATTGAATCTTGATTTATAAACAGTGCTTACTTTATAATTTTCACTGATTAACTCAATAGGGAATTCTCATGAAAGTCAAAGCATCGATCAAAGCTGATCCTTCTAAAGGCGATATACTTGTTCGTCGCAGTGGTCGTTTGTATGTTATTAACAAAAAAGATCCTAATCGCAAACAGCGCCAGAAAGGCCCAGCCCGTAAAAAATAAGGAATAAAACATGGCGAAGAAGTCATCGGTAGAAAAGCAAAAGCGCCGCGAAAAGCTCGTCCAATTAAAATGGGATAAAAGAAAAGAGCTCCGCGAAAAAAGTTACAACATAAATCTTAGCGAAGAAGAAAGAGAGCAAGCTCGCATCGCGCTTAACAAAATGCCGCGTGATTCTTCCCCTATACGTTTAAGAAATCGTTGCCAAATGACTGGCCGTGCTCGTGGCTTTATGCGTAAGTTTAAGCTCTCTCGTTTGACATTTAGAGAACTAGCTTCTATGGGAATGATTCCAGGTGTGACTAAGTCAAGCTGGTAATCCCCCATTCTTTAGAATTTAATCTGCATTCTCAAGGATGACAAAAGTCATCCTTTTTTTATCCCTCAATTTAATCTGTAAATAATTTTTTAAAAATTGAGGCTTACTTTTAATTCTTTGCATAAACAGATTAAGCTTTAAGCCTATTTAAAGACTATGTTTGCTTAATGCTTCTTTGAGATTAGTCAGTTGATCAACTTTTTGCCATCGGTCCATTCCCTCAGCCCAAACATAACTATTTAATCCCAACAACCCACTATTCCACAAATTCCGTAAAGCAATGATACTAACAGGTCCAATTTGTTCATGGTTTTGATCTAAATAATACCACAATTTATTTTCTTCCTCTTTCCAACTAGGGGGGGAAATGGGTTGTTGTGGCTGTGAAATAGAAATAGCAGGATCTGTCTTTGCAATAGTCATCGTTGGCCTAATATTTTCCTCTTTCTTAATAGAGGGAAGAAAAAATAATAGGATTGTTGCGAAGAAATTAAACAGCATTCCAAGAATAAACCAGGTAGTAAAATCTCTTCCTTTTTGATCTGCGTAATACCCTGTCAAATAGCCAATGATTGCAGATAAAACAAAACTCGTCATTATTTGTGTTGCGTCTAATTGAGGCATTCTCAAACCTTTACTTATAAAATCGTTAAATTCTCCTTTTAATTCGCTGAGATAACTTTCAAAATCTGCAGAGAAGTCTACAAGAGTGGTGATTATTTTTTGAACTTAACACCTCGCATCATTTTTCACAAAAAATTTATCATAGCATCTTTAATTTGCCTACTTATAAAAAAAGTTTTGAATAAAATTATAAATAATATTTTTAAATGATAAAGGACTAGTCAGATTAAAATTTAACTGCTAATGTTGCAGCCTAGATTGCATCAAAATAATGAGATGTAATGAATAGGTTAAAAGTTTAAATTAACCAGCAAAACCTGCTGTAAAAATTATATTTATACAAATACGCTTAATCATTTAAAATTTGTTTAAATAAATTGCTCAATTGATACGTAAGTGAAGCGGATCTAATTGCTACAAGGAAAAAGTTCATGATAGACCCTAAAGTCGATAAAAAGAAAGTGGATACAAAAGAATTTGAACTTCCAGAAACAGTTTTTATTCGAGATATTGAAGATAAAGTTTTCCAATCTATTGCTTTGCAATGTCTTGCGCAAATTGATGGAATTAGTCTAGTTGAGGGAAATTATATTGATCATCTTCTAGGCCGTATTGCTGAAGGTGTAAAAGGCATTTACGCCGAGCAAGATGATAAAAATCAATCCGTAAATATTAAAGTAGAAGTAAACATTTTATTTGGAACCTCAATTCCAGAAAAAGCCGAAGAAATTCAAACAAAAATTGCAGAAGAAATCACAAAGTTAACAGGCCTACACGTTTCCTCTGTTCATGTCGTGTTTAAAAATGTCATTTCTCATGAGCAAGCCCAGAAATTAAGCCAAAGTTTTACACAAGGTCCTCCCAAATTAATGGGAACCAACTTAGATGAAGATTATTCCGATGAATTTTAAATTTGAACGTTTTTTCTACGTAGCTATTAGTTTTATTTTTGGAGCTTTCTTCTTTGTTGTTGGTGTATTCAGTATTGCGTTACCTTGGTCTGAACTTCTTCAAAATGCAATTATCCGTTTTATAACAGAAAACACCCTAATCTTATCACTATTTGGGCTTGGCTTTGCTCTGATAGGTCTTTCAATATTTATTTACACAGCGATTAGCACCAAGCACCGTTATACATTTATTAAAACAGGAAATCGTTCGATTTCTATTGATGAAAATTTAATCGAGCAATACTTGAAGAGTTATTGGAAAGAGCAATTTTCTCAAAGCGAAGTTCCTTTTCAGCTCATGATTCGTAAAAACTTTCTTCAAGTAGCCGCGGATCTACCCGCCATGCCTGAAGAAGATCAAAAAAATGTTTTAGAAAAAATTAATCGGGATTTCTCATACCTTTTTGGAGAAGTTCTTGGCTATCCACACGAAGTTCATTTAATAGCTAGTTTTAATAGAAATCTTGGGACTAAATGATTAGAATTTATTAAAATTATTGATTAATAAAAACATTTTTTTATTTAAATAGGTATTGTAGCCGATATACCATCACCTAATATAGCCATATAAGCATTCCTAATTAAATATTTTAATTCAGTCAAACTATTTATTGAAGAGTTTTTAATAAACTCGAAGTAGAAGCTAAATATTTACTATGTCTGCTGTTCTTTTTTTTATTTCATCCTTTAAGGCTTTTTTATTTTTTTTCTCTTACTTTGTAAGCTCTTTTTCAACCGTATCCATCTGTTTTCCTAGATCAATGTTAATGCCACAAGAGAATTCAATTCCGCTCTTGATGTCTACAATAGGCGAATATATCTTGCCTTTGTCTTGGCTTTTTTCTAATTTCCATAACTAAGCCATCCATCCAGCTTTCTAGATAAACAATTAACTAGCCTATTCTAATTAAAATGATTGTGACCATAACTATTTAATTTTTGGGTAAAAAATCGATTTAAAAGCTATTGCTTGTTTTGATAGGGGCCAGTCTAAGGGATGCTTTCATCGCAAATGAATGAAAACCAAGCCGACGCTATAACCAATCATCCTAGAATTTTCTGTATAAAAATTTAATGCTTATTTTTTTGTGAAAATGGAAAACTCTAAGAGCAGCTCCCTTGAAATCAAGAGCTTGTTTAATTGTTAACTCCCTATTGCTTTATTAAATTACCGTTAAGCCAGAACTTCTTAAGAGCAGTATTAGAAACAAGAACCTTTGCAAGCGTTTCCCTTCCCTTTTTGCTTATTTGGTTACCATTAAGAAAAAGTTTACTCAGAACCGTATTGGAAACAAAAGCTTGAGCAAGCGCTTGTGCTCCTTTATCGCTTATTTGGTTATTATTAAGGTAGAGTGATTCAAGAGTCGTATTGGAAGCCAGAGACTGGGCAATTGCTTCGGCTCCTATATCGCTGATTTGGTTTCCGTAAAGAGAAAGTGCACTCAGAGGCGTATTAGAAACAAGTACTTGAGCAAGCGCTTGTGCTCCTTTATCGCCTATTTGGTTATCATTAAGGTAGAGTGATTTAAGAGTTGTATTGGAAGCCAGAGACTGAGCAATTGCTTCGGCTCCTATATCGCTGATTTGGTTTCCGTTAAGAGAAAGTGTTCTCAGAATCGTATTAGAATCAAGTACTTGAGCAAGCGCTTCTACTATCTTATCGCTTATTAGGCTTCTGTCAAGATCAAGTGACTCAAGTGTCGTATTGGAAATAAGAGCGAGAGCAAAAGCTTCCATTCCCTTATCGCTAATTTGGTTCTCGTTAAAATTAAGTTTTCTAAGACCAGTATTGAAGACAAGAGCCTGAGCAAATGCTTCCATTACCTTATCGCTGATTCGGTTTTTGTTAAGAAGGAGTGTCATAAGAGCAGTATTGGAAGCAAGAATCCGAGCAAACGCTTCTGCTCTCCTATCGCTTATTATGTCTCCTTGAATCCAGAGATGGTTAATAGTAGTATTGAAAGCAAGAGCGAGATCAAGAGTCACTACTCCCCTATCGGTTATTTGGTTATTATTAAGCCGGAGAAAACTAAGAGCCGTATTAAAAGTAAGCCCATTAGCAATAACTTCCGCTTCCTTATCGCTTATTCCCCTGTAACTAAGATCAAGCGAAGTGAGCCGAGAATCATTCATATAAAGTTGAAATAATTGTGTACGGTCAATTTCTGAAGTTTTTATTTCTTTTAAAATTTTATTCACTCCTTCTTCTTTCGCCTTTTTTAAATCTAAAGTCGGACATCTTGTAAAACTTCCTTTAAAATACAGAGTACCTGTTTTAAAAAAGAGCGTTTTTAAATGGGGATTTTTATCTGCTTTTAGGATATGCAAAAGAGGGGCATCTAGCTGAATCGAGGCAAGCACCTCACACCTCATGAGTTGCAATTCTTCTAATTTGGCAAACTGCAAATAAGTAGAGGCGAAGGGAAAGCGTGTTTTTTCAAACGCGCGCAGATGAATGCAGCGGTTTAAATAAAGCATTTTGAGGTTAGGAGAGCGATTTTCCATTTCTTGAATGGCTTCTTCTTTGATAAGCGGGCAACCGCTCACATTTAAATAATCGAGTTCAACATGCAAGAAAGGCTTTAACGTGATGTGATCTAAAGCAGCACAGTTCATCAAAGTCAATTTTCTGGGTCGAAGCTTTTTATTTTTCATTAAAAAGATTAGGGCATTTAAAACGAGGCGTTGCCGCTCCCGATCAGGTGTCTTTCCTTTAACCATCTTTCTAAAATCTGCCTCAATCCATTCTCCTTCTTTGTTTGTTCCGAATGCGACATGTGAAGTGCACCGGCTTAAAGTAAACGCAAAAAGCTCACTTTGAGCTTTTTCAGGAGAGTATTCTTCACGTTCTTGAATTTCTTCAAACGTTGGGGGCTTGCCAAAGGTGGCTGCGTCAGCTTGGGCGGAAGTGAGAGAAATGTCGACATTGCGATCGATCGCTTTTTGTAGCCTTTGTTTGGGACTTAGGCAGCTTGCGTTAGCTTGTTTATATTTAGAGTACACCCAGCGATCTAGGGTTTGCTTGTGACTGCCCCGTAAGTTGATGAGATAGGGCAAAAGATCGAGAGAGGTAAAATCTTTTTTATTTTTTAAATCTTGGCGTAAGCAGTCCTGCAGATGGTAAAATTGAATGAGTAGATTCGTCACCATCCCGCTGCGCAAAAGAAGCGTTCCTTTAAAGCAATCTTCCGGGTTTTCTTCATATAAAAATTTTTCTTCTTTAGGAGTAAAGAGATGAAGAGCGCGGTAGTTCTCGTCTTTTTGGATTAAGCCTTCGAGCCAACTATTGAGGATGAGATTAGGATCTAAATGAAGGAAAGTCTGTAGTACTTCAGGATCTAAACGGTATTTAGCAGGTAAGCAAAAAAGAGCTGAGGAAAAATGGATCTTATGTCCGGTGAAATGGTGGATGACAGGTTCGACAAAAGAAATATCGTTATCGACGCAAAAAATACGCTGAGTCTCTTCTTCGACGACATAGTTCGAGAAGCGACCATCGCCTGGACGTGTCAATAAAGCACACAGGCAAGCCCAGGTCAATTGCTTGACGTCTAGCTTTTCTGCGTTTTCTAACGTTTGTCCTTGAATTGTTTTTGAAATTAAGACGGGATAGATTTGTTTTTTTCCTTTCACATCGACTTCAAAGCGTGCCAGCTCAGTCGGAGGGCTTAGATGCCCCGCAATACGTGCCGTCAGCGCATGAATGGCATATTCCAGCAGAGGATGCGTCGGTTTTTGTTTAAAGTGCAGATGATAACCTTCATAGGAAGCACGTGCAACAGGGTGAGCGCTTTCATATTGCCGCTTAAGGTTACCCGTTTCTTCTAAAATCTGTTCACAAACGTCTTGTTTGAGATACCTGGCATGTGGCACTGCCGGACAGCGAATTTTGACTTGGAAGGGATCGTCTGGATTCGGATGGTCGGTTGTCATGGCAAGAATTGCTTTTTGAAGCTGCTCTTCTTCTAAGCGCTGGCTTTGTCTAATCCCACTTGGATTGGGAATCGAGGCAAGATGAGCGATTAAATTACTAAAGCTTTCCTCAGTGGCATAAAAGTCCAAAACATTAAGATAGATTTCTCTTAGGGGTTCCGTGAAAGTCGTCTGTGAGAGACTTTGGTAGTAAGCTTCATGCCAATGCCAAGCCTGATCAAGCGCCTTCGCTTGTTGCCTGGAAACAAGGTGATGTACGAAATGAGCCATCCAGGGCTTAAGATTTTCTATTGTATCAGGATGCAGTTTCTCTTCGTAATAAGCCTCTTGAAGGAGATCTAGTTTTTGGAAATGAGAATCTAGCTTAAAAATGCAAGACTTTAATTGATGAGGGTCTAGGCTGGAAATGCAAAAATTTAAATTATGAGTATTCCAACCGGAAAAGCAAAGCTTCAATTTGCGGTAAAGAGGGCGCAGGACAAGCCAGTAAATCTTGGCCAGGATTTCTTTTTCATCATGAAATTTTTTTAGGCTAACCTCTTCTTTTTGCTCCCCACAAGTAAAATGGAGACCTACTCTTTTTAAGTAAATGACCGCCACCGCCTCTTGCAATAAGAAGCCGCTTTCAACCGTGAAAATTTCCTTTTTCACAAACGCGTCGATAAGATTGAGTGTATTGGCTTCTTCCATGCCGAAATAAAGAGATAAATCATTTAAAAGGTGATGGAGCAGCTCCGAGTAGTGTTTTTTTAGATTCATAAACTGGACTTTAAAAGGATCATGCCAAATCTCTTCATAGATTTGCAGACGATCTATTAGCATTTGTAATGCTTGGCTTTTGCGTCTGACTTCTCCTGTTTGCGGCAACTTTTCATCGAGATAGGCGTGCATTTGTGTTTGATAAAGGTCAAAGAGCACCGAATTCGTTTGATGAAAGGAGATAGTTTTACGCAGCGTATTACTATGGGAATTAGAAGAATACTCCTCCATTTTTTGCATCTGAGCCAATCCATCGGGTGTGTTGATAAGATCTGAGATAACAGCTGGATTACCGCCAGAATCGATATGAAAACCGGAGCGATGCTTAGTCCCGATACAAGTAAAAACGAGCAACCCTTGTGCCGGATCCTCTCCAAGGTTTATTATCTGTAGTTCTAACAGACGGGCTAATTTCACAAAGTAGGGCCGATGCTCAATTCCTTCTATGAGGATGCACCATTCTAAGTCTGAATAGGGACAAATCTCTTCTTTGGCTAGGGACCCCATTGCTCTTAAATCATATAAGCAAGGAGGATCTCCTAAAATGGCAATGGCATCATCAATTAAAGCATGCAATAACGTGATCAAGTCCGTCGAAACTTTTTTTTGAAAAGTGCACACCTCTTTTATCGTAAATTTTTGTAAATTGATCATTTGATATAACGCGCGGAAATTTTCGCGATAAGTATCCAATTTTTCTCGATATTTAGCCGTGATAAAACAAGTCGTGGGAAGAGATTCACTATTTAAGTAAGAGAGCATCGTTTCATTTAGAGTACCCAAACCACTTGCTTGGATCCGCTCTAGCCCTCGTGTTTTTAACGTATGCGAGATAACTGCATGCACTTGTTTATAGAATAGTTTAATCAAAGCATGTTTTTCACTTGAGCAGCAGATCGATTCAAAACGCATTGCAAGATCTGGGAAGAGTTGCACGACTTGTTGGCTATCGTTTTTTCCCACCGCTTGTTCTAAACGCTGCTTAAAAAAGCTAAAAGACGTCGAAGCAGCTTTAAAAATGCGCGAAGCCAAAC
Source organism: Candidatus Protochlamydia sp. W-9 (assembly GCF_001950615.1). NCBI lineage: Bacteria > Pseudomonadati > Chlamydiota > Chlamydiia > Parachlamydiales > Parachlamydiaceae > Candidatus Protochlamydia > Candidatus Protochlamydia sp. W-9. The sequence continues at coordinate 4,181 of NZ_BCPZ01000115.1, read as the reverse complement.
ACTGAAGATCTGAGGAAGCCTTTGAGATAGTCTGAGCCTTTCCTACATAATGAATGGCATCAATAAAATAACTCAGTTGTTTCTTTTCTTGCTTTTCTTGTTTTCCTTTTTTGTAGTGCCACTTGGCAAGCTCAATAGCTAGCAACTGTTGCTCTTCTACAAAGCAAGGATCTGCTGTCAAATTGAGCAGTAAACGTACACTCTCATTTATCTCTTGAGGTGTCTCTATCACAGGAATAAGCGCCAAGAGGCAGGCAAAAATCTTTTCAAGCACTTCTTTTGTCACCTGAGACGGCAAAGAGGTCATAAAAACATTAAACTTCTCAATGGCTTTTGAATATTTATGTTTTGCAATAGCATCCAAAACCGTATCAAGGCTATCTACTAAGTCTCGGAATTTCGATGGTTGCTCGACAAATGACAAGGGAGAGAATAGGGAGGGGATAGAATGAGTGCTTTGCATGATTTGACTATCCTTTGATTTTTTTAATTTGTAATGAAAAGACAGTAGCAAAAAAAAGCACCTCAATCAATTTAAAGTTTGAAAAATTTATTATGGAGATTTAACTGACGAAGAAAGAAAGTTAGGTTGCTAGATTTTGGTTCAAGTATTGCAGCATTAAATCTAGCTCGCTAACTGAACAACCAAATCCTATCACACTAAAGGAGAGAAAAATTATTCAAAATTTTATTTTCTTTTTTAAGACAATTCTTTTTTTAAAAATTTATTGAGTCGAATATCTTGTCTCTAATAAAGTAAAAAATGTTTTAGCTTACAAACTGTGTGATTTGTCAAATCCTAAAACTTAAATTATTTTAAAGGATTAGATTATGAGTTGTCCTCCCATCATCCATCGTGATGCCTCTTTAAATAACGTGAGTACTCAATTGCATGTACTTGAAAACAAAGTTTTTCATTTACCAAGTGTCATTCAAATTATGGATAATACTATGAGAGAAAGTATTAGCCTTTCTGCAGAAGTAACAAAATGTCAACTAGAAGCGGTTAAACAATTGAGGCAAAGACAACAAAACTCACTTGTAGAAAATAGCCTGCCTGAAGGGCATTATGAAATTATACAAAATGAACCGGAGACTAATAGTCTGCCCAAAGGGCATTCTAAGATTATACAAGATGAACTTGAGACTGAAGCTAATGGAGAAATAAATCTATCTTTGAATCAGAGAACTCTTCTTGAAGATATTGATGAAAAAATTCGCCAACTTCGAGAAGATTATTTATTTAACTATGACGGCCTTCTTCAGGCTAGAGAAGCTACATTTTTTAATGGAAACTTGGTTGTGCTTGACGAGCAAAAACGACAAGAATTGATGCAGACTTTTGCTGAGAGATTGGATGAAAAACTTCTAAAATCTAGGGAAGGATTCCAAATAGATGACATCACAGATTTAAATCAACTTAAGAAAGAATTAAAGGAAAATTTTAGAAAAAAAACGCAAGAATATGACGATCTATTTGCAAGAAAGCAAACTTTAACCATGCAAGAATATGAGCTGAGGAAAGAGCTCGAGCCTCAATTAGAAAAATTAAAAGCAGAAAAAAATAGATTGCTTTCACAATTAAAAGTTTGTGATATTTTTACAGCTTGTCAATTAAATGATGATGAATTTCTCAAACAAGAACTTGCCAAACTAGGGATTTGGAATCTATTAACACGTCCTTGTAGTAAAGAAGCTTTTGTCAATCAAGTTCATGCGAGTGGATTTACTCCCTTGCATTCAGCTTGTTATCATAATCACCTTAAAATTGTAAAAATTTTGCTGAAAAATGGAGCTAATGTAGCTGCTTTAGATAAGTATCAATACCAACCTATTCACTGGGCTGCTAAAAAGGGTGCATATTCCGTCGTTAAATATCTCCTTGACAGAATGGATAGAGATAATAAAAAAGGTTTGGTCAATGCACGAGGAGAGTATGGAAGAACTCCTTTGCACATGTCCGTTTTTAATGGAAGAGTGCAGACAACGCAATTATTGATTGAGGAAGGGGCTGATATCAATGCACAAGCTGGTTTAGATGAGCATTTGCTCACTCCCCTTCATTATTCTGTTATCCAAGGAAATGTTAAAATGGTCAGGATTTTAACTTCCTATGATGAATTAGATGTCTGTGTAAAAGACTCTAAGGGATATACACCCTTGTATCATGCTGTAACCGATGGTCATGTAGCTATCGTAGAATATCTTTTAAACCACCGAAGTTGGCGTAATCCTTTAGATTCTCAAGATCCCAATTCTTTAGTAAGCCTTGTAAAGGCACCTAAAAGAAAAAATGAAGAGGATATTCAAAGATTATTATTCCTAAAATTCCCAGCAAAATAGGGGCAAAAATCAGTACTCCAGGCTAGGCTGGAGTACTGATTTAGCAATACAAAAAAAGTCAATTTGGGATGAATGATGGTCAGATCAAAAGACTCGCTTTGCAAACCTTATTATATTACGCTCAATATAGGAAAGAGTTAGCACGGACTAAAGTTTTAGAAATAAATACAATTTTGCAAAAATGACTGCTATTTTACCAAAGCGTAAGGCTAATGACCATTTAGTCAAAAAAATATATTCATTTACTATCGATAAATTTTTATCATCGTCGGTTAAATGAGAGCGCATCTATGAAATGAAACTGACTTTAAAAAAAGAAATCTTATGGGTTAACTAATATATGCATCTAAACCTAATTTTACATTAGCTATCTAAATAAAAAAACAGCAATATAGAGGTTTGGACAGTTTATAGCACTAGATCTTTATAATTTTACATGACAACCATACCTACGAGCTACATCAGCAAGAACCTTTGCTCCTTTACCGCTGATTTGGTTTCCACTAAGGTCGAGCTTCTTAAGAGCCGTATTCTCAGAAAGAGCGGAAACAAGAGCTTCCATGCCCTTATCGCTGATTTGGTTTTTGTTAAGTGAGAGATCCTCAAGAGCCGTATTGGAAGCAAGAGCGCGAGCAAAAGCTTCCATGCTCTTATCGCTGATTTGGTTTTTGTTAAGAGAGAGTTCCCTAAGAGCCTTATTGGAAGCAAGAGTCTGAGCAAAAGCTTCCATGCCCTTATCGCTGATTTGGTTTTTGTTAAGAGAGAGTTTCCTAAGAGCCTTATTGGAAGCAAGAGTCTGAGCAAAAGCTTCCATGCCCTTATCGCTGATTTGGTTTTTGTTAAGAGAGAGTTTCCTAAGAGCCTTATTGGAAGCAAGAGTCTGAGCAAAAGCTTCCATTCCTTTATCGCTGATTTGATTTCTGTTAAGTAAGAGTGTCCTAAGAGCCTTATTGGAAGCAAGAACCTTAGCAAGAGCTTCCGCTCCTTTATCGCTTATTTGGTTACCATTAAGGTTGAGTTGCCAAAGAGGACTATTAGAAACAAGAAGCCGAGCAAATGCTTCCGCTCCTTTATCGCTTATTTGGTTACCGTCAAGCCGGAGGATCCGAAGAATAGTATTGGAAGCAAGGGCGTGAGCAATTGCTTCCGCTCCTTCATCGCTTATTTTATTATACATAAGATAGAGCGTACTAAGAGCATTATTGGAAGCGAGAGCCTGAGCAAAAACTTTAGCTCCCCTATCACTTATTTGATTACCGTTAAACAATAAATTTTCAAGAATAGTATTAGAAGCTAGAGCTTGAGCAATAATTTTCACTTCCTCATAGCTTATTTTCTGAAGAGAAAGGTTAAAACTGGTGAACCAAGAATTATCATTCATATAAAGTTCAAATAAACTTGTGGGATCAATTTTTGGATTTTTTATCCCTTTTAAAATTTTACTCCCTCCTTCTTTCCTGAACATTCCTAAGTCCAAAGCTGGGCATCTTGTAAAACTTCCTTTGAGATACGGATCAGCAGTATTGAAAAAAAGTGTTTTTAAATGGGGATTTTTATCGGCTTTTAGAATATGCAAAAGAGGAGCATCTAAATGAATCGAGGCAAGTGCCACACACCTCTTAAGTTGCAATTCTTCTAATTTGGCAAACTGCAAATAGGTTGGTGCGAGGGGAAAGCGTGGTTTTTCAAACGCGCGCAGTTGAGCGCAACGGTTTAAATAAAGCGTTTTGAGATTAGGAGAGCACTTTTCGATTTCCAGAATGGCCTCTTCTTTAATAAATGAACAACCGCTTACATTTAAATAGTCGAGTTCAACATGCAAAAAAGGTTTTAACGTA
>NZ_BCPZ01000114.1:0-13210 GCF_001950615.1 Candidatus Protochlamydia sp. W-9 | reverse complement strand
TCTTTTAAATTTTCTAACTTTTTGTACAGCGGGGTGTAACTCGCACTAGTTTGTGCAATCTCTAACCCGTTAAAAAGTTTGCCCAGCTTCTCCAATTCTTTTTCTAAAGCGGAAACTAAAGCAATTTTTTCTTGGATAGCCCTTAGGCCTTCATCCAAAATTGCAATCATGAGTCTGCCTACTTGTTGAGTGCCTTCCAAAGGGCTAATCTCTTTTTTGGCAATAGCATTAAGGATTTTCATAGCGTCGAGGCGTACTTTTTTTTCAATTAAATCGTCCACTTTATTTAAAGCAGAAGGAGCTATTAAAGTATGATGGTTTAAAAAATAAAAGTTAGTGTTTGCCCATAAAGAGGGATTCACCCACTTTTCAAACACTTCATCCACATTTACATCCACTCTCTCTAATCGTTTATTTTTTAGTAATTCATTAATAACAGTTCTAGGAATCCCCTTTGTTTGCAGTTTGCCTATTATTTCTTGCAGCTTGCCTATTATTATTTCTTGCGGCTGCCTTTGTCGCTCCTCTATATATTGGAATAAAGAATCTTTTGCTAGGGCTTGATTTTCTATAGAAAGAGGAATTTCTTTTTGGTTATCACGCAATTCTCGTACTGCTTTCACTAAAGACTTTTTTAACTCTGGATGTTCTGTAGAAGAAAGAAATGTCTCTTTCCATAAGTTTTCAATTCCATCAGATGCGTAAATCTTATTGTCTAAAATGGCTTTAATGGTTTTTTAAAGTCCTTCTTTAGAGACATTTAGCTCAAGGAGCCTTTCTTTTAACGGAAGAGGAATTTCTTTTTGGTTTTCACGTAATTCTCGTACTGCTTTCACTAAAGACTCTTTAAGCGTATAAAGATAGGTATCATTCACTTCGGCAAATAAAGAATGATGACAAGCTTCTGTACCTGTTTGTTCTGAGCCGATGTAAAATTGTTTTTTGGCTGGTAGCCAATCAATTTGACATTCCAACCCAGAGTAAGCTATGCCCATGTGAAGAAAAAGAAGCAGCCGCGCTTGCGCATGCATGTCAATTAATTCTGCAGGGGGATTTCCATTTTTATCTCCCCGATTGTTATAGGCATCCATTTCAGCAATGAATTGACCAAGCTTCAAAGAAAGGGGTTTATTAATTTGGAAAAAGGGTTCTACAGCTTTTGCAATAAATCCTTTTGCATTGATATAAATTTCTCTATTGCTCTCTAAACCAAAGGAAGAACGCTTTTCAAGTTTAGGTGGGTTTATTTTATCATCTGCTTTGGATTTTGTTCTCCTAGAAGGCATTGGGGCCGGAAAAGTTTCTTGATAAACTTTACTCTCTTTTTCAGTGCTTTTTTTTGTCGGCAAACTCCTACTGCTATCCAAAGAACTGGTATCCTCGGCTTCTAAGGCTTCTTCTTCTTCCTTTGTTCGCCTAGGCAATTTATGAGGGGGAGATGAGGTGGGCGTAGATAAGCTTTGAATGGCGGTCTGAGCCGTTTCCTCAGTTTTTTGATGGATATCCTCGACTATTTTTTCCTTCCCTTTTTGTTTTCTTTTTTTTCCTTCTGCAGCTTGCAACGCAGGTTGCTGGATATTTTGTCCTTGAGAAGGATGACTTGGAAAAGATCCGGTTGGATTGGCCATAGCTAAATCCCCCTTGTTTTCTTCCTATGGTGCAATTTGCATGCCAATCCAAACTGAAGATGAAGAAGTTGCTTTAAGAGCGGAAAAACGGGCGTGATCTGAGAATGCAATAAAAAATCAAAACCAAGCGAATTCCTATGAAAACATCTAGGTAAAAGAGATAAATAGCCGTTTTTTTTTGACCTGCTTAAATTTGCAAAACTATCCAAATCATTAAAAAAGCTCTCTATTTCACGGATAAATTTAATGTCTATGATGAAACCATTCTTTGGAGTCAACATCAACCAGTTAGCAAGCAATCTGGTCAGACAAGCGACATGGAAAGATTTAATTGTACTCTTAAGACAAAGATGTGCAAGGCTTGTAAGGAAAACACTTTCATTTTCTAAAAAACTAACTAATCCCATTGAGTTAATAAAATACTTTATTTGTGATTACAATAGACAATTGAGAGCCTTACCTATTTAGCACTACCTAGAATCCCTTATTTAGAACATAAATAAGGGATCTAAATGCCTAATTATACAAGAGGCAAGCTAGGTAAAATTAATTAACTTTACTGAGGATATAATCCTCGTTAAATACCTCTATAGTCCCTTTAGTAAGATGAGTCACATTTAATAGATAATATTTTCCTATTTCCTTTGCCAGTGTTTCATAAAATTTTTTCTGACCTTTGTTATTGTAGTGATGATTATCGTGTGGATTAGGATAAATCGCATAAGTAATTTGAGAGCTAGCAACACCATCCTTAGAAATTCTGATTGCTCTATTGCCTCTACCTTCACCAATTTCTGTATAATTAAACGTAGCTACTATTCTTGGATTATTTGGATCACGAAGCTTTACACTTTCGTTTATCCTTGGCTTAGGCTTAGAATTCTTCTCTTCCTCTACATCTCCAATTTTTGTTGTTAAAGGTGACCAATTTAAACCTCTTGTTTCAATATGTTCCGCATTGATATTTAAAAGGATTTTGCCAGCATTAGGATGACCGTCTTTCTGCGCTTGTTCAAGTACTGCATAAAACGCATTCATTGTTAGTCCTTCACTATTTCCCTGATGCATCGCATGGACATAACCATTCCGTAGCAACATCCTAGGTGCTCCAGATTCTCCTGGATTTGTTTTAGAAGAAGCGAAGTCTCCTCGCATGGCCAAGGATCCGCCACCAGGGGCGGTAACAGTTTGAGAAGTAAAAGGCTTCACGTAGATATTTAAAGATGGGCCTTCTAACTTATGATACATTTGAACCGCTTCCCCTACGGCATTGTCCAAATCTAAAGTGACTGGCTGGAATTGGCCTCCTTCCACCCATAAGACAGCGAAATCTAAATTATACCTAGCTCCATCAAAAATAACTTCTATTGGTCCAAAAATTCCTCTAATTTCAATTTCTCCTTCCAAACAATGTCGACATGTCAATAGAAAATCTTGAGCTATGGCAAAACAATTTCCTATAAACGAGCCATCACTTCCGTGGATAGGAAAAATTGCGCGATAAAGATCATCTATATGAGGGTTTCTTCTATAGCCTTGTTTTGATTGGTATTCATTAATCCGCATTTCCACTCCTGTATCGAATTCATTAGTGTTGAAGGAAGAAGAAATAGGATAAGGTTGTGAGCAACTGGAAATCGGCAACATATAAATATTTTCCTCGGATAAAACTTTTTAATTTTAGGTTGTAACAGTCAACGTCTGACTATTTTTATCTTTTAATCATTTAATATATTTTAAAGTTAAAATTTGACATTCCTAAATTAAAAGAAAGTTTTATGAAAGTAAAGAAGTATGATATTCTAAGTGAAAATTAGCAGCAAAATTAAACAAATTCATTGTTACTAATGTATTAAAAAAATGGGTAGTGCTAAATAGGTAAGGCTCTCAATTGCCTATTGTAATCACAAATAAAGTATTTTATTAACCCAATGTGATTAGTTAGTTTTTTAGAAAATGAAAGTGTTTTCCTTACAAGTCTTGCACATCTTTGTCTGAGAGTACAATTAAATCTTTCCATGTCGCTTGTCTGACCAGATTGCTTGCTAACTGGTTGATGTTGACTCCAAGGAATGGTTTCATCATAGACATTAAACTTATCAGTGAAATAGAGGGCTTTTTTTTTTAATGATTCGGGTAGTTTTGCAAAAAGAAGCTCAGCGGTTTTTTTATCTCGAGGACCCACTTGCATAGCAAGCACTTGACGACTTTTTTTATGCAAGATGAGCCATAACCACTGATCATTTTTCTTATTTCCTACAAAGCTCCATAGCTCATCTACTTCAAGTTTAGCCACTTCTAATTCATCTTTCTCCCAACAAGTGACTTGTGCATTTAAATCCTCAGGCAAATCATTAATAATGAAATTAATAAAATCTAGCAGCCATGGCATGCTTACATCAAAAATTCTACAAATTCCATTAAGAGATACCCTTTCTAAAAGAGCTTTTCTGACAAGTTCCTTTGTTTGTTCGTTAATGATTTTAGCTTCATTGTTTTCGCTCCACTGTTTGCCACACTCTAAACAGCGAAAATTTTGCTTTTCATGTCTTGTATAACCATTCTTCTTTACCAAATCTGAGCCGCAGTGCGTACATTTCATTGCTCTTCTCCGCTTGAATTAGAATAATTAATCTATCAAATTAGATCAGTTTATTGAAATAGCCTTACCTATTTAGCACTACCCTACCCAAATTCATACGATTAAACCTCATTCATTTTTCCTCTATTTTTAACCATATGGCTAAACTCTCTCTATTTCAGAAAATTTAAACTTGGAATCTTTTAATACTTTCGTTATTTAGAAATAATAGAACAAAAGTAGAAAATCATGGAGGAAAGAAGATGAAAGATAAAAATCCAATAGAACCCTTGCTTTCGCAAATTACAGAGATTTTGCATAAAATTCAAAATCATGATGGCTCCATTTCCAATAATTTAACACCTCAAATTATAGAGGAAATTGAAAGACTAGAAAATGCAATTGCTCTTTTTAATGATGTAAATCAAAAGACTTTTCAAGATGCAAATATTGACGTTGAAAACTTAAAAATAGATTCTAGCCGCTCTCAGATGATTAGTGATAAAGATAAGCGCGTATTAAAGCAAGCGCAAGAAATCGAGAAAGATGCGAAAAAACTACAGTTCGCCTTTTCAAAAATCATGGAAAGAGGACAAAAAGTTTCAGTTAAAAAAGAAGATCCTCTTAAACAAAAAATTAAAGAACGACGTAAACGATTTAAACCCTTGGGTGGGGATAAAAATTGGATCCCTATGTAATAACAATTTTGATTGAGAAAATTTGCAAGGCATTCGCTTTTTTGTTAAATGATATTTAAATCCCTTTAAAGGAAAAAGAATGTCTAATCCAAATCTATTCAATCAAAATCTTTCCCTTTTAGGCCTGTTCAATCCTCTTTTAGCTGTGAAACTCCAATCCCTGCCTAATGTTTCCTCTTCCGCAGCAAAACAGGAAGATGTTAACGTTTTTATTCATAAAGAAAATGAAGCTTTAGAACAAGCCTCGATCTGGATTCGAGAATTAGAACTTGAAAATTGTGATGTTCTTTATATTTATGGACTAGGGCTTGGATATGCCTATGATGTTTTACAGCCTTGGTTAAAAACTAACAGACATCGTTATCTAGTGTTTTTAGAAGATGAAACTGCAGTCATCCATTATTTTTTACAAACAGAAAAATCTTCTATTTTATTAAAAGATCCTCAGGTAGATATTATAGACATTTCCGAAGCTCAGTACGACCGCAAAATTATCCGCTCAATAACAGAAGATCATATTCTTCGTTCTTTTGCCATCACAGCGCTCCCTTCTTATTCGATTCATAAAGCCAATTTTTTTGCTACAATCAAAGATCTGATTGAATTTGAATCTGCTGAATTAAATATTCGCTATCAAGAATTGGCTCAATTTGGAATAGTTTTTTTTAATAATTTTTACCGCAACCTTTTCCAACTTCCCCAAGCTTACTTAGCAGACAATTTAGTCGGCAAATTCAAAGATATTCCAGCTATTATTTGTGGAGCTGGACCTTCTTTAAACAAACAAGCTCCCCTTTTAAAAAATTTATACGACAAAGCTGTTTTATTTGCTCCAGGTAGTGCTCTCAATATCTTAAGTCATCAAGGTGTTTGGCCACATTTTGGAGTTAATATTGATCCTACCCCCGAAACTTTTCATCGTCAGGTGATGAATAAAGCCTTTGAAACCCCTATTTTTTATCGTCATCGCTTGTATTATGAAGCTTTAACTGCCATTCATGCCCCTCGACTGTTCTTATCGGGAGCCGTTTATTATTCAGTCGCTAAATGGTTTGAAGAACAATTTAATCTTCCTTCTTTACAACTCGAAGGAGGGTATAATGTTGTTCATACAGCTTTAGAAATTGCTCACTTTTTGGGATGTAATCCGATTATTTTTGTCGGATTGGATCTTTCTTATCAAGAAGGAGAGCATTATGCATCTGGCGTGGAAAGGCACCCACTTTTTCCTCAAAAAACTGATCAAAAAACGCATTTAGGTCAACCTTTACAAGTTAAAAATAAGAAAGGAGAATACGTCTGGAGTTATTGGCCTTGGATCGCTGAAGCTCAATGGATTGATCTTTATCAACGTTCTCATCCCGATTTAAAAATTTTTAATGCCTCGGAAGAAGGAATTGGGCTTTTTTCCATTCCTAATCTTTCTTTAGAAGAACTCACTCAATCTCATTTGTCTCACTCTTTCGATATAAACGAAATGGTTCATCATAGAGTTCAAGAAGCTGGAGAAATTTCGGTTAGTCATTTGCAAGTAAAAGAAGTAATAAAAACTTTCTATCTCAGCCTCAAAAATTGTGAAAATACTCTTCAGGACATATTAAATACCTCAAAAGAAAATGGGATGGTATTTCCGGACAAATTGAAGCAAGAGCCTGGCTTCAATTATCTGTTAAGCCAATTTGATGATTTTTTTATGACATTTATTCAGAAAGATTTACGAAATTTAAATCGCATACCGAATGATTTGAAAATGATTAAAGAACGCGAACTAACAGAGGAGCGATATCATTTTCTTTGGCAAACGTGCAAAGTTAATCTAACAATTATTGAAAACACATTAAAAGAAAATTCACCTGCAAATCAAACGCTATCCGTTCAACATTTTCCCCTTTTTCCGAACTCTGACAGACAATCAACCTATTATGCATCTGGAAATGTTTATTCTACTTCATCCAGTCTTGGTAGGCCATTTGAAGGAACTCATTATTACTTTTACGAGGATGGAACTTTAAAAAGTGAAATTAATTATCAAAAAAATATTTTGAATGGCGTAGTCAAACTCTATTACCCTCATGGCCAAATAAAAAGAGAACTTTATTTTTGGAATGGTCAGCGAGAAGGAGTAGAAAAAAGTTGGTATGAAAATGGCCAACTATTTACAGAAGTGATATATCATCAGAATTTACCTAAACAGGCCAGATGTTGGTTTCCAGACGGAACGATTGCAAAGGACGTGATCTTATGACAATTTTGCCTTTTAATTCAGATAACTATGATAAAAATTTCGAGTTATTCTCTTCTCGTGATCCATTGGCAGCTTATCAACTAGAAGGGATTTTACAACAAGAGGAATTTACACCTTGTAAAACCACTAAAGGGGAACCTAATTTATTTAAAAGAAAATTTGGAATGGATGATTATTTGCATGCGCAAACAGGAGCATTAGAAGAAGCGTCTAACTCAATTTCACCCGAGCTTTTAGAAAAAGGAGAAATTTTATATATTTATGGATTAGGACTAGGATATTTCTATGAGGTATTACAGCCCTGGCTTTTGCAAAATCCCCAAAGACATGTGATCTTTTTAGAAGATAATCTTGAAATCATTTACTATTTTTTATTCACTAACACTGCCTCTTCGTTACTTCAAAATTCTCAAGTTACTCTTTTTTATTTTCGTAACTATCAATCTGACTATGAAAGCTTCTGTAAACTCAACAGTGCTTTTATCAATAGACCTATTGAATTTCTGACACTTCCTTACTACGCATTACGTAAAGAAATGGAAGCTTTAGCTTTATGCTATGCTATCCTACATGACCATAAGATTTTAGAAGCTTTACACAATGAATATTTATCTGGTCAAAAGGGGTTTTTAACAAATTTTTACCAAAATATTTTTCATCTTCCCCAATCTCATTTTGCCACAAATCTTTTTGATCGATTTAAAAATATCCCAGCTATCATTTGTGGAGCTGGACCCTCTCTAGAAAAAAACATCCATAAACTCAAAGATCTAGGACAAAATGCATTAATTTTTGCAGGAGGTTCCTCTTTAAATGTGCTCAACCATGCAGGCATACAACCACATTTTGGTTTAGGATTGGATCCAAACCCTGAACAAACCCATCGCTTATTAACTAACCATACTTTTCACATTCCTTTTCTTTATCGTTTACGAATTTCACATGCTGCTTTTCAGCTCATGCAAGGGCCTAAAATCTATGTTTCAGGATCAACAAATCAACTAGCATCTTGGTTTGAAAAAGAGTTAGATATTGCAGGACCACAATTAGATGAAGGACACAATGTCGTTAACCTCTGCACAGAAATTGCTTATAAAATGGGCTGTAACCCTATTATTTATGTTGGAATGGACCTTGCATACACCGAAATACAACCCTATGCAAAAGGTATTTCTACTCATCCCCTCTGGATCGATATCAGCCAACCTTATCAAACAGGTGATCAAAAAGCTGTATTAAGAACTGATATTTTTAATCAGTGGATTAAAACTAAATGGGAATGGATAGCAGAAGCTAATTGGTTAGGTCAATTTGCAAAACATCACTCGGATATACAAATGATTAACGCGACTGAAGGTGGCTTAGGTTTTCCTTCAGTCCCTAATCTTTCTCTAGAGGAAGTTTCCAACCTGTATTTGACTAAATCTTATGATATTTCAAATTGGGTTCATGCCGAAATCCAAAACCAACCGCCCAAAATCACAAAACCCGCTCTTTTAAACTTAATCAATCAACTCAAAAATAGTTTAGACAGATGTTTAGAAGTTTATCGTTCAACAATAAAAACTAAACAAACGGTTCAAACTTTTGCTTCTTCGACTACCAATTTTTTTGATACACAAACGATTATAACAGACAGCAGCATCAAAACAGAAATTGGATATCGACACTTCTTAGACATGTTTGACATGGCTTATCAATATCTCCAAAAATCACATCAGCTGATTCACGCCAAAAAAAGTAATGAATTTCAAGAAAACTTAGAACGTTTTTGTTTTTTAGAAGAAGTTCTCTCGCAGAACATCCAGTTAATGAACGAAGGAATTCAAAAGTTTATTTTTTCTCCTCCCCCGATTGCTCTTACTTATCAAAAAAGAGCTTTTTCTCATTCAATGGGGGAAATATACCGATTCGAAGATGGCCGTTTGGAAATTCAAGATCCCGAATTAGGCATTTGTATTCAAGAAATGTTTCATCCGAATCTAAACACAGATTGCCTCACGGCTTTTTTCCCAAATGGCCAATTGCAATATGAAATGTTTTATGATCAGCAATTGCTTCACGGACCTTCTCGTTTCTATCAAGAAAATGGCCAGTTATTAGCTGAAAGCTGGTTTATCAAAGGGAAACGGGTAGGAAAAACAATTCAATACTTTAATCAAGGAAACCTTTATAGCGTTGGCCGCTATAAAGAAGGATTACTGCATGGAAAACAAGAGTATTTTTATGCTAACGGATCTCCTCACATTGTGACTCACTATTTCAATGGATTATTAAATGGAGAAGTTTTTGTTTATACACAAGAGAGTAAAATCATTAGAGAATTGCATTACCTAGGCGGAAAACGGCATGGTGTTGAAAAGTTGTGGGATCAAACTGGTCAACAAATTTTAGAATGTCATTATCAAGAAGGAGTCCCTACTGGCAAAGCGATCCAATGGAACCTCAAAGGAGAAAAAAGGAAAGAAGTGATGATTTATCATTTCCCTGATGATTTCGATCTAAAGGTTTGGGATGAGCAGGGACAATGTATCAAATCCTATGAACGTGGCATCGAAAATTTCTCTTATATTTACGAACAAACACAAAAGAAAGCCGATAATTTAGAAGAGACACTAAAAAATATACTTCAACAAATGAATCCTATTGTTGAGCAGCATTTAACTCAATCTAAAGAGGTCGATTTAAAACTAGCAGAAGATTTTGCCGGACTAAAAGACGCTTTAAAAGGAATGCAAAACCTCAAAGAATTACTCACAGAAACCATGAAAGAGAATCTCAAACATGCTGAAGAACTTAAGAAAAATAAAGAGAAGAAACCTTCATGAATGATAAAAGATTTGAAGATAACTTAGAACAGTTACAAAAAAAAGACGCCAAACTTGCTTATCAACTACTGACAGCACAGGCAGATGATCTCTTATTTGTAAAAACGAATCAAAATGAAAACAATTTAAAGCGTATATACGAAGGGATTACTTATTTTTATCACTCTTCACAATCTGCTCAAATAGAAGCTAAAAACTGGTTTGACCATTTAAGCCTTCAACATATTTCCATTTTATTCGTTTATGGAATTGGTTTGGGATATTATTATTTAGCAGCATTAGATTGGTTAAAACAAGATGATAGACGTCGTTTAGTTTTTTTAGAAGAAGATCCAGGCGTTCTTTGTCGTTTGTTTGAAACGGAAATTGGAACAGAGGTTCTCTCTGATGCTCAAGTCCAAATTATTTATCTCGAAAATGGTTTTGAAGATAAAACGTTGCTAAATGAGTTATCTTGGAAATATTTAAACGATACTTTTGCTATTTCAGCTTTGAAACTTTATCGAGATGTTAATGCAGAAGGCTTTTCTAAACTTAAACATCTTTTATCTTATCATCTCAATCAAAAAAAAGCTTTTGTAGAAGAGTATTTACAATATGGAATTGCCTTTTTCCGCAATTTCTATCCTAATTTGCTCATGCTTCCAAAGTCTTATTTTGGCAATGCTCTTTTTGGACAATTTAAACAAACTCCAGCCATTATTTGTGGAGCCGGTCCTTCCTTAAATAAAAACTTAGAACAACTAAGAAACCTTAAAGATAGAGCGCTTATTTTTGCTGGTGGTTCTGCTTTAAATGCTTTAATTCCCAAAGGAATTATTCCACACTTTGGTGTGGCAATAGATCCTAATCAAGCACAACTTCCAAGAGTGGCAGCCGCCAAGCCTCATCAAATTCCTTTTTTTTACCGCCAAAGATTATTTCATAAAGCTCTTGAGGTAATTTCTGGCCCTAAACTTTATCTGTCTGGGACAGGGGGATATGATATTTCAAAATGGTTTGAAGAACAATTAAACTTAAAAAGTGAAGAATTAGATGAAGGACACAATGTCGTCAATTTAAGTTTAGAAATTGCTCACGCCTTAGGATGTAATCCGATTATTTTGGTGGGTGTCGACCTCGCGTTTACAGACGAAACTTATTATGCCAAAGGGGTTATTGAAGATTTAAAACTGACTGATGACGACTTTAAAACTGCTAATGACTTTGAATCCGAGCTTCTTTTACGAGACGACATTCATGGCAAACCTACTCGAACACTTTGGAAATGGATTTCAGAATCAGAATGGATTACTGAATTTGCAGAAAAACACCCTGAATTAACTTTAATTAATGCCACAGAAGGGGGAATTGGATTTAAAAATATTCTTAATAAAACTTTGCTAGAGGTAACAGAAAAATTTTTAAATCAACCTCAATTTATTGATGAGAAAGTTGCGATAGAAGTTGTCAAAAATCCGCTTTCTTCTATCACTCAAAATCAAATTCTAGAATTATTAAAGATTCTACAGGTAAGTTTAGATCGTTGTATTAGCTTATTTACTCAATTAATCGAAACTAGCAGCCATTTATTAAATCAAATTGAAAATGGTTTTTCTTCTCCAGAAATCATTCAAACACCTAGAACTTCTCTTTTAGAAACTGACATTGAAGAAGAAATTAGCTATCAATATCTGTTAGATACTTTTAATCAAGTTTACTTGCGTGTACACCATCGAACAATTTTAGAATTGCAAGAGCAAAAAAAGGATAACAATATAAAAGGACAATCTCTTCAAAAAATTTCTCTTCAAATCAATCGTCTTACATTTCTTCAAGACGTTGCTAGGGTGAATCGAGAACTTATTCAACGTTCGATTTCTGAATTTTTAGCCTCAAGTCAAACACTCTAAGTAAGATTTAGCAATCATCCATTCTTCTTGTGTATGAATGACGAAAACTTTGACAGGTGAATCCTGCAAACTAATTTCTCTATCCTGATTTCCCCCTTGATTTTTTTGCAAATCCAGCTGAATGCCAAGATAAGCTAATTCTTCACAAGTTTTTTTTCGAAGGTAACTATCATTTTCTCCAATTCCACCTGTAAAACACAAAGCATCAATTCCTCCAAGAGAAGCTGTCATAGCTCCTATTCCAGTTTTTAAACGATAAATATACATATCTAGAGCCAGTTGTGACTGCTTATTTTTAAAAGTATGAATCTCTCTCATATCAGAAGTCCCTCCAATTCCTTTTAATCCCGATTCAAAATTTAAAAGATGATCGAGATCTTCTAAGGAAATTTTTTTATTTCTCAAACAGTAAATCAAAATGCCGGGATCAATAGAACCTGATCGGGTTCCCATCATCAAACCTTCCATCGGAGTAAACCCCATGGTGGTATCTATGCTGATCCCATCTCGTATTGCACAAAGAGATGCTCCATTTCCTAAATGACAATTAATAAGCTTAAAGGGAGTTTTTTGAAGTTTTATCCATTTTTTTATTTGTTTTGCACAGTAAGAATGACTTATTCCATGAAAGCCATAACGTTCAATCCCCTTTTCCTTCCATTCATAAGGAATAGGATAGGTTTTAATTTCTTCACGCATTGTCCGGTGAAAAGCAGTATCAAAAACGGCAAAATGAGGAATCGAGGGAAATATTTTTTCTAATAGTTCAATCCCCTCTAAATTAATAGGATTATGTAAAGGGGCTAAAGAACTTAAATTACTAATGTCTTTTTTTACTGATGCATTGATCAAAACAGGCTGATGAAATAAAGAACCTCCATGAACAACGCGATGTCCAATCCATCCAATCTCATGCACTCCTTTAATGGCAGCAAAACTTCCTGTCCACAGCTTTTCTATCACTTCTTGGATCCCTTGTTTAACTGAAGTTGTTTGCAAACAAGTGGGATTGGACTCTTGGCTTCCGTTTTTCAAAGTATAGCTAGGATTTTTTTTCCCCCATTCTATATGAGCTTTCCATAAAGCTGATCCGGCATTCTCAATTTTGTCACTAAAAAGCGAAAGTTTATGCGAGCTTGAACCTGCATTCATGACCAGTACCTTCGGCATGCTGACTCCTAAATTTGGAAAAAATAAAACTCTAAATTCAAGCTATCAGGAAATTTATTTTTGTAAAGAACCTGTTTTGGCATTCTTTTTTCATCTATTCAATTAATTTTATTAATATATTTATTATTAAAAAAAATTTAATTAATTTAATAATTAAAAAATAAATTA
>NZ_BCPZ01000113.1:0-498 GCF_001950615.1 Candidatus Protochlamydia sp. W-9 | reverse complement strand
AAGGCAAATTGGCTTAAAAGAGATCATCCGATTTGATAATCTAGAAGATACGAGTCATTTATCCTCATGCCTTGCAACCTTTTCTGAGAAATTTGAAAAGGGACCGATCTGTGTGGCTTCTTCGCAATGTTTAGATCCTGATGATGAAAGACTATTAGAAGATCGGTTTAAGAACAGTTTGAAGCTAGAGATGAAAAATCTTCAAGATTACGACATAAAGTTTGAAAACCTTCAAGTTTTTGTACAAAGTGTGTTAGAGTCTAGCTTAATTAATACCATCTTTTCCCAGTCAAATCCGGAAATCGGACAGCTTTTACACTTGCCAGAAATCGATCCTCGTCTTGTTCGCAACTATGACAAGGAAATTGTAGGTCGTTGTATCAAAGAGTACATCCGCTCCATCCTTAGTACCCTCAATATCTCTTTTATCGACACAGTATTAAAAGAGATAGAAGGCAAGGTCCCTAAAAAAACAGTTGCAATGCTCGAGCAAAAAGT
>NZ_BCPZ01000112.1:0-188 GCF_001950615.1 Candidatus Protochlamydia sp. W-9 | reverse complement strand
TTTTTACACTTGCCAGAAATCGATCCTCGTCTTGTTCGCAACTATGACAGGGAAATTGTAGGTCGTTGTATCAAAGAGTACATCCGCTCCATCCTTAGTACCCTCAATATCTCTTTTATCGACACAGTATTAAAAGAGATAGAAGGCAAGGTCCCTAAAAAAACAGTTGCAATGCTCGAGCAAAAAGT
>NZ_BCPZ01000111.1:0-141 GCF_001950615.1 Candidatus Protochlamydia sp. W-9 | reverse complement strand
AGTTTCGGCAATAGAAACATCAGCGACATTTCCAGGAGTTAGCTGAAAAGCCAAAATTTCTCCTTTCTCATTGATCATGAGATGCAATTTAAACCCGAAAAACCACCCTGAAGTTGTTTTTCCTCTTTTTGCTAAACCTTT
>NZ_BCPZ01000110.1:0-149 GCF_001950615.1 Candidatus Protochlamydia sp. W-9 | reverse complement strand
TAAACCTTTAAAGACCTTGTTTCTTTTTATGCGTTTATTGTGGCAAACATCTATCGACGTAGAATCAATAAAAGCAATTCCTGTGATTTCTCCTCTTTTGTCCAAAAGATAAGCAAATAGAGGAATAAAAAGGTTCTTCTTTAAATAAA
>NZ_BCPZ01000109.1:0-12535 GCF_001950615.1 Candidatus Protochlamydia sp. W-9 | reverse complement strand
TAACACATATATAAACATTCTATTTTAAAGCTTTTTCATAGTATTAAAAAATAATCTAATGGCCGGTGATGGCTAGTTTTCATGCCAAGTTTTATATCACCCAACCTTAAAATATTTTAAAAAAAAACAGCCTTATCATCTAAATGCAAAATAAATTTTAATATTAAAAAATATTTAATTAAATTAATCTGTTTTCTATAGGCCTAACTTTAATGCGCATAAAGTTTAAAGTTGTTTAGAATTGGCTAGTTATTAAATTTTTAAAACATCAAACCTTGGTTTCAAAAACGGAAGTAATGATAAAATAAATTTTGAAAAATAAATTGAATTTTTAATAAATATGTATGATTAATTGGAGGAAATTATGAATCTTTGTGTCGATATTGTTAATTCTTATCAAGAGCTTAGTAAAGATGTCCATGTTAGTAAAGAAACAGGTCTTCCTGGTATTACAGATGAGGTGGCACAAAAATTTTTGAACCGAATCGGTTCATCGGCTTCTTTTTCACACATGAGTATTTCAGTTAGTATGACCACACAAATTCCTTTGGATCTTTGCTATAGTCTTTATAAATTTTATTTTTATCAAATTAAAAAGATTAATGATTTAACAGATGAGAATGCCATTTTAATACAGCTTGACAAAACTAAACAAATTGCGGATAAAGCTATTAAAGAATTTCGAGAATGTATGAAATTAATTGATGTAGGCGTAACACGAGAAATGGCCAAAGTTTTACCAAATTTCCTGTTAAATTATTT
Source organism: Candidatus Protochlamydia sp. W-9 (assembly GCF_001950615.1). Taxonomy (NCBI): domain Bacteria; kingdom Pseudomonadati; phylum Chlamydiota; class Chlamydiia; order Parachlamydiales; family Parachlamydiaceae; genus Candidatus Protochlamydia; species Candidatus Protochlamydia sp. W-9. The sequence continues at coordinate 11,773 of NZ_BCPZ01000109.1, read as the reverse complement.
GTATGGGACTGAATTTGTGAAATTAACGGGTAAAATAGATCCAGGCTGCCAAATTGAAGAATTGACAAATTATTTTATTAGTCAAGTGCCTGAAACAAAGCTGGTCAACTTCCGCTTAGTTATTCAAAAAATGCGAAATATACATCTACCTTCTAACTTGTGGGCCATCGATGATTATAGACATAAAGAACCAAAACAAACAATGATACCAGCTGAAGTTTTTGCAAGGGTTCATCATCGAGCAATGGAAGACATGGTGCATCTATTTCATCAACATGCCGCTAATTTTGTAGATAAAATGCTAATAGATGAATTTTTTGAGGAGTTTCCGGTTTTTCAAATCAATAAAGAAAGAATAAGAGAGTTTATATGAATAATATTGATTTATGTGATAATAACAACCAACATTATTTAGCTGGTTATCAAAGCTGTCAAGAACAGGCATCCACACAAAAAAATACACAAACGACTTCTCTTTTTAGGTCGTTTAAATTTAGGGCAACTGTTACTTTATTCAAAATAGTAGATATTGTTTATCCTATATTTAAAATTTTCTTTCAGGTGCTTGAATGCGTTGGCCGTTATAGCTATTCATTAGTAAATGGACTTATTTCAATTAAAACTAAGTTTATAGGGATTGATTTTCACTTTTATTTCAATATTAATATTAATTATGATTACTCTAATACACAAAATTTACAGAATGCTTGTCCTGAACGCGCTTTGCTTTGCTAATTTTACGAGAGTATCCTTTATTAGAATACCGCTAAATTAGGAATTTTTTGACAAATGAGAAATAACTACTGAACCATTAGATATTTTTTTGCTGGACGTAAAAGTCATGTTGATTCACTTACCTCATATAAAATGAATTAATCGGAATGAGGTTAGGATAATGCTATTTCTAAAAATTCTCTTGAGAATAAATAACAAATGTTTTAACACAAAGTTTTATTGTTTTTATGAAAACCAATCTCTTTTCTTATAATTTTTATGATTAGCTACAAAATGTTATAGAAACCGCTTCAATTATTAAAGTTGCGTATCAGTAATCGTCAAAAAGTTTTAACGGAGTATTAAATTAAATATTTAACTTTTTGATGGGTAAGCAGTTAAACGAATTTGTGAATGTAAGCTAAACTTGATTTTGAATGAAACTATTTATGTTAAAATTTTTTTTTAATTTCCCGTTTATTGAATATTCTGCCCAAGCGTTAGGCATAGGATTGGATGTTTAATTCGTTTTTTACTACACCCAAGAGTGTGGCCTATTTATTGCAAATATTCATGTATTTAATCAATTACTAGTTGATCCATAAATTTTGTTTTTTTATTTATCTAAATTTTGTTAATTTCCAAAATACATACTGCGGACGATCCAATCAAATCTAAGAATCAAATTTAAATTTAATTGAAACAACAAGATCTCGATTTAATTTGTGTATGGATAAAGATAGGTAATGAAATTACTGTTAAAAATAATTTTAAAGATTAAAAAGCACAAATTTATGTAAAAAAGTCGGGCTTAAGCGAAAAGAATACTTAAAAATGTATTAATAAAAAATTCAATATTTGGTGAAAATGAACATAAGTAGCTTTAAATTACATTATCAAGGGTCATTAATCTGGTTAATTTTTTGGATGTTTGTTTTTTTTCCAATAGCTTTTGTTTTACTATTCACAAGCAGCACTTTCGAAATTGATCATTCAATTTATTATCTTCGCTATAATGGATCTCGTTTTTGGCTTTGCTTTTGGGTTTTGGCTTTTTTCCCAATTGCTTTCATTTTCATTTTTATAAATGGCTTGTCTTTGTTTCAAGAGCGAATATTTTAATTCTTCTTTTGCCATCCATATTTTGAACACCTGTTAAAAGAAAAGAAATTTTTTTTGAAAAGTTAGAATAAGAAGACGAATTTTATTTCAAGATTTAATAAAATAGAAACAAAGAATCAACATAGGACATCGCAAAATTTTAAATGATTTAACCGAAGAATTGTAAAATTTTGGCATCAATTCAGTTATTCATAGCTAATTTTTCCCAATCGTTTACGATTTTTGAATTCACTACAAAAAGAAAATGATTTTTAGACTATTGATTGATAGTAAATTGATCAAAAAATCAAACTTAGATATTAAAAATTGAATTATAATGTCTATTGGCCAATTTTGTTAAACTAAAATAAAATTTATAAAAATCAAAGCTTAGTAAAAAAATAATTTATATATTAGAGTAAATTTAATTTATAAATAAAAGAATAATTAAAAAGGGGGAAAAATGACTCAATCTATAAAAAAGGGAGACTCTGTAACATGGAATTCCCAACAAGGCTCTATAACAGGAAAAGTTGTTAAAAAAGTTGTCAAAAATGAAACTGTTAAAGTTGGAGAAAATAAAAAGCGACGGGTAAAAGCATCTAACGAAAAACCTCAAGTAATTGTAAAAAGCAATAAAACAGGAAAGCAAGCTGTCCATAAAGTAGAATCTGTAAAAAAACAGTAGGGCAAAATATCCAAAAAACATTTTTAATTAAAAAATAAAAAATTTAGGCATATTAATTTTGATGATAATAATTGTTCTTTCGCCTAAAGGCTAATTTTTGGGGATTAATTTTAGATTATCTATTCGAGTTTGAAAGATAGGGCGCTGCATTGAAATTCTTTAAAGCCTTATACTCATTTTAGGCCAATGATACCTTTTTTCGAAAAGTTTTTTTACTCAATCCACGCTGACGGGCGACTTGTATCACACAAGTAGAATTCACAAACTAATCTTAAAAGGATTTTAAACAAATTATAGAGATTTTGAATTAAATTGCATATTCCTTCCAATGTATTTGTTTAAATACGCATTTTATTTTTTTACTAAACTTGTTACATAAGTGTAATTATCTTAGATTACCCTTAAATGATAAGGGGGAAAATGAAAAAATACCATTCTCTGACGACGGAAGAAAATTCTGTCATTAATTTTAAAGGGACAGAACATCCAAACACAGGAAAATATAATCGCTTTGCAGAACCCGGTGTTTATGTCTGCAAAAAATGTGATGCTCCTCTCTATTTATCTTCAGATAAATTCTTGTCTCATTGCGGCTGGCCTAGCTTTGATGATGAAATTAAAGGAAGCGTGGATAAAAAATTAGATACAGATGGGAGAAGAATGGAAATTTTGTGCCATCGATGTGGGGGACATTTAGGGCATGTATTTAAAGGTGAAGGATTAACACCAAAAAATTTAAGGCACTGCGTGAACTCAGTGTCTTTATCCTTCCTCCCTGCTTTAACGAAAGAGGGATATGAACGGGCTTTATTTGCCGGAGGATGTTTTTGGGGAGTCGAGTATTTATTCCAAAAGCTTACAGGAGTTATTGAGACGAAAGTAGGATATAGCGGGGGAGTAACCATCGACCCTACTTATGAAGACATTTGTTCGGGAAGAACAAAACATGCTGAAACCTTAGAAGTTGTTTATGATAAGAATAAAATTACTTATGAAGCATTAGCGAAATTTTTTTTTGAAATCCACGATCCTTCTCAATTTCAAAGGCAGGGTCCAGATATTGGGAATCAATATCGCTCTGCTATTTTTTATTTAACAAGGCAACAAGAAGAAATAGCTCAGCGCCTAATTCAACTTCTTTCCACTAAAGGAATTTCTATCGTAACAGAAGTTATTCCAGCAAGTGTTTTTTATCCAGCAGAAAGCTATCATCAAAATTATTATGGCAAAACAGGAAAGTCACCCTATTGCCATATTTATACAAAGCGATTTTAATTCTTTGGTTATAAAAACAATAAAGATTAATAAAATTTTTTATTGATTGTTTTTTGTGGGGCGAATATGTTCGGGCAAAAGGCTCCAAACATTTATAAGAGCAAAAAACTTCAAAAATTTGCTCTCCTCGGTGGTTATAACAATGAGGATGGATGTTTGGAATAAGGTGGATTATCTTAATAAGTTATGAACCATTTGTTTCAAACGCTTTTCTTAATTTCTAATGTTACTCTCAATTCAAAAGGTTTGCTCTATTATATAAGGCGAATAAATAAGCATTAAAGCAGTTTTTCATAGATGTATTTTTTCTTTTGATATTCATTAAACTCTCAACCCAGGAGTTCATATGTTAAAATTTTTTAAACAGCATTTAACGAAAACTTTATTTACTAGCTTAACTCTTCTTCCTTTTTTTGTTTTCGCCCATGGCGGAGGACGTTATCACGACCATCACGATGATCATCACTATCACCACTATTATAATCATGATCATTACTACCACAATAACTATTACTATGGTGGTTATTACGGAGGATATGCTTATCCGTATTATTATGGTACTCCTTATTATAATTCCTATCCCTATTATGAACCGGCTCCAAGTGCAGGAATTTATTTACAATTTGGGAAGTAAAAAAGCTAAAGTCGGCGTTAGTTAAATAAAAATTTAGCGCCGATTTTTAATAAGTTCAGCCTTTAAACTGTTTGAGATATAAAATGACTTTAAAAATAGAAAAAGGAAAGGTTGCAGAATCCGGAACCTATATTTGTTATTAGAAGACAACATATTTTGAATTCCAAACACAGTAAACCTAATTGAAGTTAGTTTATGAAGCTTAAAGTTTTTTAATTTTTCTAAAACACTAGTATGGAATTAATTATTTTTGATTTGTATCAATTGGGCAAGTATTCTTGCCGATAAGTTGATAGAAGAGACACCAACTAGCTACCGCTTCATAAAAAATAAAAAGGCTAAAAACTAGAGTTACCCAGTTACTTTCCCACCAAGCTAGAAATAAAAAAGTGAAGGCAAGGAATAAACGCACAAGACGATCGACTATTCCTATATTTTTTTGCATAATTGACCTTATCTTTCAATTCAAGGAATTTTCTTTTGCAAACGTAAATCTTAAATATCTCTCTTTGGTTTTAAATTCAAGTCTATATTAAATAATGGTAGATATAGTTGATAAAATTTGGGTAGTGCTCTCCAAATGAACCAAACCATCTAGCTTGCTTCTAAGATATAGGAGTAAGACTAGATTTATGACTAATTGTAAATTAATTACATCAGTAGAAAGAAGAAGACGATGGTCCTTAGAAGAAAAAAAAGGTCAATCTGTTTCCCAAATAGCAAGGAGATGTGATATAAACCAAGTCAACTTTTTGCATGGAAAAGGCAAATGGAACAAGGAGTATTACAAGGATTAGCAGCCGAGAAGAATTAGTTCCCAAAAGCCAAGTGAAAGAAATAGAAAAGCGAATAAGAGAACTAGAGCGGATGCTTGGGAAAAAGATACTTGAAAATGAAATTTTAAAAAAGGCTGTAAGGCTTGGGCAGGAAAAAAAACTCATCTCGCGGCAACCATTGCCAAGCTTAAACGATTTAGCATAAGGAAAATAGCAGAGGTGATGGAAGTATATAGAAGTATCAAGATCCAATCTTATAGAACAGCTTAAAGAGCATTTACCTCGTCGGCCAGTCTTTTATTCTAAATTGGATCGAAGACTATAACGCTAAAGCCCCTCATAAGGCTTTAAATATGCTCTCTCCAAGAGAGTATTTAAGGAAATTAAAAATGGCAGGCTAGCGGTCCGGTTTTATAGGGGCAACTCCAGCATCTTACAGTTAGAAATATGAATTTATCAATATTGTAGCTGTTTACAGAGTCAACTGTATCAGAGTCAATTTTATGCAGTAGCACTTGCTTGATTTGATTTTTTTTATTTAAGGAAATATCTTCAGATAAAGCTCTTAACCTTGACGTTGCTTTTTCTAGTGAGTCTATTTTTCCCTTTGCCCATAAGATCCCGGTATTGCGCGTGGATTACCTTTCACATTCCTATAATCATCTCCTGATGGGAACCAGCTAAAATAAAATGTTTCTCCATGCATGAAAAAAATGCTTGTTCCAAGGCTTCAACAGCTATAAAAAGCTTCTTATGGTTAAACCTAACGCCTCATTTTCAATACAAGAGGAATGCGCCGATAACCAAATCGAGGTCTTTCAAAAGCCACTACTTTAATGAGTGCTTTCTCTTGTTTATTCCCTTGCCTATTCGACAACTATCACCCAGCTGATCGATACCTTTTAAAATTAACGTTTACAACTTAAAGGCTTCTTCATCGTTGAGCTTCGGAAACATCCATTCACCAAATTTTGCTTCCCATTGATAATAAGAAGCTATGCTGACTTCGTGCTTGCAATAAACTTCTGTAAGAGATGTTTCAGAATCGACTTCTTTTAGGATTTTAATGATTTGTTCTTTGAACTTTTTCTTCATCCTGTTTTCCTTCTGTTTTCCTTTTTTTAAAGGATAGCATGATCAGGATTTTCTACTTTTTGTTGGAACTTTTCGTGGTGCACTGCCATCTTTTATGAAAGATAGCTTAGGTTTAGCAACTTTTAGTTTGCTTGACAGAGTCAAGCATTTTTTAAATAATAAGTCATTTAAAAAAATACCGAGCAAAATTCTCTATTTTTGTTTTCATAATCTGTAGAATAAAAATAGAATGGAGTGAATGGAAAACAACAGGGTTTTTATGAAAGCATATATGACAAATAACCTAATTCGAACGATCAGTCATTTTAAAGAAGAAGAAGAATTTAATGCTTTTTTAGAAGCTTATAAGCAAGCAAGTGTAAACCTAGAAATTGACTCTTTCCAGCTCCATTTAAATTGGCCGTCTTTTTTAGAAATTATCGATTTAGAGGCATTATTTTGGTCCTTCCATCCATTAAATGAAGAAGATGCTCTTTATAACTTTTTGCTCTCCATGTTAAATAAAAATGACCAACAAGTATTGTTAACCTGCTTGTATGATCAAGTTTTTATCGATTGTTTGACAAAAGTAAAAAAACTGCCTCAAATAGATCAAACGTTTCTTCTCAATCAAATTCAGAAAAAGCGAGATCTTATTCAGGTCCCTCTTGTTAAAAAATTATTTGCAGCTTCTTTAAATTATTATGAGAAATTATTACAAGTAGATCCTTATCATACTATTCATGATTTAACCCTCTATTTAGCTTGGGACCGTGTATGTGTTAATCTCGCTGTGATCTTTGAGCACCCTTCTTTTAAATCTGTTGACGGATTGACTACATTGAAAGAATGTCTTATAGAGTCTTTTCAACATATTACGAAACAAGGAGAAACAACCCCTGGTTTTTTTCGATTCATGGAAGCTTTGTATGCTATTTTAATGCGAGAGGAAAATTTACCAATTTACTCGGAGGAAGAATGGTTAATTCTTTGCCAAAGTGCAGAAGCCCTGAGATCGCGAGAGATTGTTTGCGATGCTCCATATATCGATAGAATCCTAGTTGATAAATATTCAAATTCAAAAAAGCGTGCACAATTAATTCTAACACTCGATTCTATAGAAAAAGTAAACGCTAGTTTAAAACTTGCTGAATTTGAAATTAAAAAATTAAATCAAGAGAAAATGGCTTGGAACTATTCTTTATCGCCAGTTGAAATTGTGTGTTTCAAACAAGAGAATCAAAAACTTCTTTTTAATACAATTATTCGACAAGAATATTTTTAATTCTCATAAGTTTGGTGCTCAATTAATTCTATTTTTTGTTGACGACTCATTTTTTTTATAGAAAACTCCCGTTTTGTAGCCTCAGATCGATTAAGTTGTTTTTCTCTAAATACGATTTTTTCTGGTTCTGATATTTTAAAAAAACGGGCTCCTTTGCCTTGTTCGCAATGCTCTTTAAATCGCCTTTCAATATCTTTTGTAATTCCAGTATAAAGCTTACCAGAACGCGTTTGGATAATATAAACTTCCCAGTTGTTAGCAGTCATTTCCATATTTCCTAGATAAAAAGTGCGACATTAATGAATAAACAATCTAGCATACCATTAAAATTTTCATTTTTACTAGTGACAAGAGTGAAAGATTTTTTTACACTGAAACGAATTGTTAATATCTTAACCAGGAATTGTAATAAGTATTTGTTCGGATAATTGGATTATAGAGAAATGTCTTAAAGAGAAAATGATTGAGCCTTTTGTAGATAAGCAAGTGCGATTTGAGAATGAAGAGAAAATTATTTCTTATGGGAGTTTCCTCTTATGGTTACGATATTCGAGTTTCAAACCAATTTTAAATATTTACTAATGTTTACGGTTCTATTGTAGACCTTAAGCAATTTGACACAAAAAGACTAGTAAAAATAGAAGATGGTGTGTGCGTTATTCCTCCTAATAGCTTTACGCTAGCAATAACTTTGGAATATTTTCGCATCCCTGAAAATGTTTTGACGATTTATGTGGGAAAATCCACATATGCCCGTTGTGGAATTATTGTCAACGTTACTCCATTTAAACCTAGCTGGGAAGGATATGCTGTCTTAGAAATTTTAAACACAACACCACTTCCGGCCAAAATATATGCCGGAGAGGGAATTGCATAAGCCCTGTTTTTTGATGGAAATGAGAAATGTTTGTATACATGCTACTAGAAATGGGAAGTACCATCGACAAATGACACTGACGTTGCCTTTACTATAAATTATAATGGAAAACTTAATGAATCCTACCCCTCCATTTATTCTTCCTACCATTGTTGATGGAGAAGATAAAAGTTCACTATTGACGAATCGCATTCGAAAAAATTATCGACACATTCGAAAATGGGCTAAGCGCACTCAAACCAATTGTTTTCGCATTTATGATAAAGAAATTCATCAATATCCTTTAGCCATTGATTTTTATGACGGTCGATTTTGTGTTCACTATTTTTCTAAAGCAGCCAATGATAATGATTATGATCCCCCTAAAGAATTAAAAGACACAACGATTCATGCGTTAAAAACAATTTTTAATGTGGAGGAAGATCTCATTTTTTGGCGGACCAGATCTAAGCGAAAAGAAACACGCCAATATGAAAGGCAAGGAAATGCTAAAGAATTTTTTTCGATTGTTGAGTTTGGCGTTCAATTCAAAGTTAATCTTATCGACTATTTAGATACGGGACTTTTTTTAGACCATCGAGAAACACGTAAAATGGTGGCGCAGGCTTCCATTAATAAAAAACTGCTCAATCTTTTTGCTTATACCTGTTCTTTTAGCGTTCATGCAGCTGCTTCAGGAGCTATTTTTACTAAAAGCGTAGATATGTCTAATACATACACAGAGTGGGGGAAAGATAACTTCCGACTCAACTCTTTGTCTCTTCAAAATAATGAAGTTATTCGTGCTGATTGTTTAAAATTTTTGGATGATGAAATTAAAAAAAACTTAAAATACGATGTCATCGTGATTGATCCTCCGACCATTTCTCGATCTAAGAAAATGGATCAACTATTTGATATCCAAGTTGATTATGTATCAATGCTTTCTAAATCCTTAAAATTATTACAAAAAGATGGGGTCATTTTTTTTAGTACGAATTTTCGCAAATTTGTTTTTAACCAAACCTTATTTCCTTTTTGTTTAATCCAAGATGTTTCTCATAAAACCATCCCTATTGATTTTCATGACTCAAAGATACACCGATGTTGGAAAATTATTAAGAAAGCTGATTTCTAAAAAAATTCTTAATATACCAGATATTATTCATGGTAGAGATGAGCAAGCTTTTATTTATTTTTGATCAATATCAATTTAAAAAAGTTAAAAATATGAGGGGTGATAATTGCCTTAGGTTTGGCAATAGTAGGTTTTTAATTCACAGTACTTTTTCTTTTTTTTGTAAAAGCATAGACAAGATAGGTTAAGGTTAATAAAACAATGATAAAAATTGTCGTTTCATCACCTTTCCCTAGATGGTGGAAAAATGATAAGCCATAATCTCCAAAGAAGTAGCCGAGGGAGAGAAAGCTGGAAACCCAAACGAGGGCTCCGCTATAGGCGAAAAGAGTAAATTCTTTAAATTCTAAACGGGACATACCTGCTGAAAAACCAGTAAAATGTCTGACACCCGGAATAAAATAACCAATAAACAATGCCCATTTTCCAAAACGTTCAAACCATTGATGTGCTTTATCGAGATGTTTTTGGGTTAATCCAAACCATTTTCCTGCTCGATTAAAAAAATAGATGCCCGCTTTTAAGCCTAGTAAATAACTAGCAGTAATTCCGCAAACACTTCCTCCCAAACAAGCAATAATGGTTTCTGTAATTTTTAAACTTCCATTTTTCATCAAAATTCCGCTGATGACTAAAAGTGTCTCTTCTGGAACGGGAAAAGCAATAATTCCAAGAGCTAATAATGCAAAAAGAGCAAAAACTCCATATTGCTCAAGCCATGGTATTAAGGCATCAAGATTGACATGTTCCATTTAAAATCCTTTAAAGTTCTGGGAAAGAGAGTAAAGATTAAGGAGTAGGTTTGTAAATACACTCCTTAATCAAATTTTTTTAGCTAAATTTTCTTTTGGAAGTTTTGATCAATCACAAACAAGGCGGCTTTGTCATCACCAATTAATATAATTTGGTCTAAATTATCTTGAGCATTTTTTTCTTCTTCGACTTGCTCTGTGATAAACCATTGGAGGAAGATATGTGTTGCATGATCTTTTTCTTGAACCGCTAACTCATAAATTTGATAAATTAAATGCGTGACTTTTCTTTCCTGTTCAAGAGCGAGTTTAAAAATCTCTTCAATAGAATTAAATTTAACAGGAGGTTTATCAATTGGTTGAAGATCTACATGAAGATTTCGATCAATGATATAATTATAAAACTTCATCCCATGCTCATGTTCCTCTTCAGCTTGTTTACGAAACCATTTCGCAAATCCATCTAAGGGAATATTATCAAAATACGATGCAATAGAAAGATAAAGGTAAGAGGAATAAAACTCATGCTTGATTTGCTCATTCAAGGCTGTATAAATTTTGTCGTTCATAACTAAACTCCTTATGATTATAGATGATTTTTTGCTACATTCTAAACGTATTTATAATGATTTTATCACTCATCTATAAATTTGTTTTTTGAATTAAATATACTTCATCTAGATAGGCAATTAATTTTTAGCAAAAAAGTACTTTAGCAGATTAGTTAATTATACCAAACTTCTGAAATAAATAAAAAAAAATAAAATTTAATAGCATTCTTGAATAAAATGGCTAAAAATAGCTTTGAAAGGCAATTTTAACTTATATAAAATGAAAATTTCTAAATTTTGGAAAAAAAACATTGACGATTATTGCAATTAAATTTGTATAGGTTTTAAATGAATGGTGAACGACAAATCCTAAATAGTAAGTTTTAACTTTGCTATGAAAGGGCCAATAGCTAAGAAAGTTTTTATAAAAGTGATGTATTATCTAAAAAACTAATAAGAGCTAATATTAGATTATTTTTCAGAAATAAAAACTTATCCATAGAGCTCCATTAATTTTGTCGATTCAAGTTTGAATAAGACCTTTTATTTGTTTTAGTTGCTTAACATTTGAGTACATTCTTTTTAAAAAAAAGGGGTAACATATGGCTAATAAAACTAATCGTCAGACTGAATCTAGTCAAAACAATTCTCAAAGTTCAAATTACAGAAAAAATGCCCAAACTCGTTATGAGGAAAAAGGCCTGCATCATCCTATGAGTCGTGAAGAAGCAGGTCGCCGAGGAGCGGAAGCTCGTTGGGGAAAAGAGCACGATGAAGATTATGATGGACGCAGAAGTCATCGAGGCAGATCTTCAGGTGATGAGCCTATGAGTCGTGAAGAGGCAGGTCGCCGAGGAGCGGAAGCTCGTTGGGGAAGAGAGCACGATGAGGATTATGATGGACGCAGAAGCCATCGAGGCAGATCTTCA
>NZ_BCPZ01000108.1:0-160 GCF_001950615.1 Candidatus Protochlamydia sp. W-9 | reverse complement strand
CGATGAGGATTATGATGGACGTAGAAGTCATCGAGGCAGATCTTCAGGTGATGAGCCTATGAGTCGTGAAGAGGCAGGTCGCCGAGGAGCGGAAGCTCGTTGGGGAAGAGAGCACGATGAGGATTATGATGGACGCAGAAGCCATCGAGGCAGATCTTCA
>NZ_BCPZ01000107.1:0-144 GCF_001950615.1 Candidatus Protochlamydia sp. W-9 | reverse complement strand
AGTTTCCCAAAAATCCCTTTCGACAAAGTTTCGGCAATAGAAACATCAGCGACATTTCCAGGAGTTAGCTGAAAAGCCAAAATTTCTCCTTTCTCATTGATCATGAGATGCAATTTAAACCCGAAAAACCACCCTGAAGTTGTT
>NZ_BCPZ01000106.1:0-176 GCF_001950615.1 Candidatus Protochlamydia sp. W-9 | reverse complement strand
GTTCTTTCGAAATATATCCCTTATCACCAAATAGTTTTCCAAAAATCCCTTTCGACAAAGTTTCGGCAATAGAAACATCAGCGACATTTCCAGGAGTTAGCTGAAAAGCCAAAATTTCTCCTTTCTCATTGATCATGAGATGCAATTTAAACCCGAAAAACCACCCTGAAGTTGTT
>NZ_BCPZ01000105.1:0-15348 GCF_001950615.1 Candidatus Protochlamydia sp. W-9 | reverse complement strand
AATTCATACTTTATAATCCTTTTCTTGTAGTTTGTTAATTATTAAATTTACTTTATAATAATTAATTATAGTATTATTTTTAATTTTAATTAAACATATACAATTAATTAACTAATAAAAATCTCAAAATTAATTTTAAGAATAATTAAAATAAATTTTATTTATTAAATCTTTTGTAATTAAATCCTTACAAGTCTAAAATAAGAAAAAAAATTGGTATGTTTTTTTATGGATAAGAAGATTGATCCAAAATAAATTTTCTTGATTTTTTGGCTTGACTTTTATCTATAAAATGCTAATTTATTAGTCACTATTTCGAAGATTTGTCTTTTCAATTTTATGAAAAGAAGAACTTCTTCTTGTTTTTTAGGTTTTATTACAAGCGGCAACATGGCTAAAGAAGATACAATTAAGATTGAAGGAAGCGTCGAAGAATTGCTCCCTAATATGCATTTTCGAGTTTCTCTTCAAAATGGATTAAATGTGATCGCACATCTTTGTGGGAAAATGCGTATGAAAAACATACGTGTTCTAGTCGGAGATGTTGTTACTGTAGAGATGTCGCCTTATGACTTAAGCAAGGCAAGAATTATTTTTCGACAGCGCTAGCGATAGATTAACACAAAGAGTGTTGATTTTTTTTAGCTGACTCTCTACGCTTATTAAATTTTTAATCATGGGTAGAAAGCGCTTTTGCAAGATTAGCTTGCCCAGATAGCTCAGTGGTAGAGCATTTGCATGGTAAGCAAAAGGTCGTAGGTTCAATTCCTATTCTGGGCAGACTTAACATTAATAAACAAGATATATCCATTTACTGGAGCTTAACGGAGGAATTAAAATGGCTAAAGAAACTTTTCAGAGGAAGAAGCCACACGTCAACGTTGGAACAATTGGTCACGTCGACCACGGGAAAACCACGTTAACAGCCGCTATCACAAAGGTGCTCGCTGAAGCGGGTGGAGCGAAATTTAGAGATTATGCTTCTATTGATAATACGCCTGAGGAAAAAGCACGTGGTATCACTATTAACTCAAGCCACGTTGAATACGAAACAGATGCACGTCACTATGCACACGTAGATTGCCCAGGTCACGCCGACTATGTAAAGAACATGATTACCGGTGCTGCTCAGATGGATGGAGCAATCCTCGTTGTTGCTGCTACAGACGGAGCAATGCCTCAAACGCGCGAACACATTTTGTTAGCTCGCCAAATGCAAGTTCCTGCTATTGTTGTATTCCTTAACAAAGTGGACATGCTCGGTGAAAGCGATTCAGAACTTCTCGATCTCGTTGAGATGGAACTACATGAATTGCTCGAATCTAAAGGTTACCACAATTCTCCAATTATTCGAGGTTCAGCTTTACGTGCATTGGAAGGAGATCCAAAATACGTTGAAAGTATTAAACAATTGATGAAAATTGTTGATGAAGCTGTTCCAACACCTCAACGTGAGACAGATAAGCCTTTCTTAATGCCTGTTGAAGACGTCTTTTCTATTTCTGGTCGAGGTACTGTGGCGACAGGTCGTGTAGAGCGTGGTGTTGTTAAGATCAATGACAAATTGCAACTCATTGGTCTTGGAGACACACGAGATACAGTGGCCACTGGTCTTGAAATGTTTAATAAAATTTTGGAAGAAGCTCGCGCAGGAGAAAACGTTGGTATCCTGTTAAGAGGTTTGACTAAGACTGATATTGAGCGTGGAATGTGCCTCGTTGCTCCTGGAACTTGTACTCCGCATACAGAATTTAAAGGTCCAGTTTACGTATTAACAAAAGAAGAAGGTGGACGTCATAAACCATTTTTCTCAGGATATCGTCCTCAGTTATATTTCCGTACTACAGACGTAACTGGAACAATTGAGCTTCCAGCTGGTGTAGAAATGGTTATGCCTGGCGATAACGTAGAAATTACAGTGAAATTGATTGCTCCAATCGCGATGGAAAAAGGGATGCGTTTTGCGATTCGTGAAGGTGGTCGTACAATTGGTGCGGGAACCGTTTCCGAAATCCTTAAATAATCAATTTTTGGTAAAGAGATAAGGGTAGAGTTTTCTCTACCCTTTTTAATAATGTTTTTTGGGTGTGTAGCTCAGTTGGTAGAGCAACGGTCTCCAAAGCCGTCGGTCGGGGGTTCGAATCCCTCCGCACTCGTTGTAAATAGATATTTTTGTGATTAATTTTTTTTGAAAAAATCAATCGTTATTAAAACGATAAAGCAGTCAAAAAGTGTGATTTTTTACAAACAAGCAAAGCTCAAGAAAAGTCTAATAGTGTTTTTTCAAATCAACAAGCTTCTAATTGATCAACTTAAGTTGCCACAAGTTAAAAAGGTGCTAAAAAGTCATTTGAATTTGACGAAGGCAAGAGAGGTATAAACGTGGGTTCGGAAATAAAAACTATGGAAATGAAAAAAACGCAAGTATCGCCGACTGTGGAAAAAGCCGTAGAAAGCTCTTTTACGGTTAAAAAGGCGCGTAATTTTGTCGCCGATGTAAAAAGTGAAATTTACAAAATTAACTGGACAAGTCGCGACGAGTTGATTGTTTATACAAAAATTGTTGTTTTAGCGACCTTTTTATTTGGAATGTCTATCTACTTATTAGATTTGATGATTCAAGGTACGCTCGGTGGATTAAATCTTTTGCTCCGCTTAATTAGTGGGTAATGACTTGAAGTTCATAAAATCATGAGCAAGTACAGAAATCGGATAGGTATTAGGTGATACATGTATAAATGGTATGTTGTGCAAGTGCTATCCACGCACGAAAAAAAAGTCAAAAAAGCGTTGGAAGAGCATCTCGAATTAAAAGGGATGTCAGGTGAAATCGAGCAGATTTTGCTTCCAACTGAAAATGTGTCAGAAGTTAAAAAAGGTCAGCAACATGTTGTTGAAAAACGTTTGTGGCCTGGTTATTTGCTCATCAAAATGAATCTTAGTGACGAATCTTGGCAATATGTAAAAAATACTAATGGTGTTATTGATTTTCTAGGTGGAGATAAACCAACGCCTCTGACAGATTTCGAAGTGGGTGAAATTTTAAAAGATCTAGAAGATAAAAAACGCAAAATTACTCAAAAACATAAATTTGAAGTTGGTGATCGTGTTAAAATTACCGACGGTGTTTTTGTTAATTTTATTGGAACAGTAACTGAAGTATTTCATGATAAAGGTCGTTTAAGTGTCTTGGTATCAATATTTGGCCGTGATACTCGAGTAGATGATTTAGAATTTGTTCAAGTTGAAGAAATTTCTGATGATGCTGAAATCAATTAATTTTAAATTTAGATTTAAGGTTATTGTTTTTTGAAATTTTAACAAAAAATCAATAAAACTAAAAAAACGCTAGAATTTTCTGGTCGTTTTTTGTATACTTCATTTCCTTTCGTTTGAACGGAAAAGAAACTGGATAAAATCTGAGAACAGATTGCACTGAGTGCCTCTATCTAAGTGCAAATCAGAAACCAGGTTTTACCATTAGATAAAACGTATAGAGGACAATATGTCAAAAAAAGTTGTTAAGGTGATCAAGCTGCAGATTCCTGCAGGGAAAGCCAATCCAGCTCCTCCAATCGGACCAGCATTGGGAGCAGCGGGTGTAAACATTATGGCTTTTTGTAAGGAATTTAATGCGAAAACACAAGCGATGGCGGGGGATGTACTTCCGACACTCATCACTGTGTATCATGATAAGTCGTTTTCATTTATAACTAAAAAGCCCCCTGTTGCCGAATTGCTTAAAAAAGCAAAAGGAATAGCGAAAGGTTCAGGCGTTCCAAACCGAGATAAAGTTGCAAAAATTACACGTTCAGAAGCGCGCAAAATTGCTGAAGAAAAAATTCAGGATATGAACGCTGCAGATTTGGAAATGGCAACTAATATTGTTTTGGGAACAGCTCGTTCCATGGGAATTGATCTCATAAAAGAGTAGAGAATAATATATGGGTCGTCCAAGTAAAAGAATTCGGGAGATAGCTAAATCGCTGGATGCGGCGAAAGCATACACGATTAGAGAAGCTATCGATATTTTAAAGAAATGTCCTCCTGTCAAATTTGATCAGACAGTAGAAGTTTCTTTAAAACTCGGTGTTGACCCTCGTAGATCGGACCAAAGTGTTCGCGGAACTGTTTCATTACCGAATGGAACGGGTAAAACGATGAAAATTCTCGTTTTCGCGAAAGGTGACAAAGTTAAAGAAGCTTTGGAAGCGGGTGCCGATTACGCAGGTCATGATGAACTTCTAGAAAAAGTTAACGGGGGTTGGACAGATTTTGATGCTGTTGTTGCAACACCTGACATGATGCGAGAAGTGGGTAAGTTAGGTAAGGTTCTCGGACCCCGGGGTTTAATGCCCACTCCAAAAGCAGGAACAGTGACAACAGATATTGCTAAAGCGATTCAAGAGCTTAAAGCAGGAAAAATTGAGTTTAAGCTAGATCGTCATGGTGTCATTAATAATGGAGTAGGAAAAGTTTCCTTTGAGTCTAATAAGCTTGAAGAAAATATTCGCGCGTTTTTGATTGCTATTCAGCGTGCTAAGCCTGCTTCTGCTAAAGGTCACTATATGAGATCGCTAGCCATTTCCTCTACAATGGGGCCTGGCCTTAAAATTGACCTACGCGAATCTGATTTAGCAGCTAAGGAGTCATAAACTTATGAGAGAGGAAAAACAACTCCTTAAACAAGAGATTATTGATAAGATTCAGCGTTATCCTGCTTTTGTCATTATGCAATATGCTGGATTAACAGCTAACCAAGCAAATGATTTTCGTCGCCAACTGGGAAGAATTGGTGGTGATGTTGAAGTCGTGCGTAAACGTGTTTTGCTTAAAGCTGTTAAAGATGCTGGACTCGAACTAGACGTTTCTTCTTTAAATGGCCATATTGGTTTGGTGTTTTTAGGAGAAGATCCGATTGAAGCAACAAAAACAGTTTTTAAATTCAGTCAAGAGCGTGAAAAAATCATCCAAGTCCTCGGTGGACGTTTTGATGGTCAGATTTATAGCGGTGATGATGTTGAAAAACTTTCGAAGTTGCCAAGCAAAGACGAAATGCGAGCTCAATTCCTCAGTACTCTGGAAGCTCCAATGGCTCAAACCTTGGCCGTTGTTGAAGCCCTCCTTGCAAGCGTTGCATACTGTTTGGATAATAAAAGCAAGCAAGGAAGCGAGGAACCAGAAAATAGCGCAAGTGAAGCCTAAGGTTAATCCATTCCACTAGAATTATTAACAGAAGTTATAGAAAATTAAGAGGTAAATACCGTGAGTAAGAAAAAAACAGAAGAACTAGTCGATGCACTAAGTGAATTGACCGTTTTGGAAATGGCTGAACTCAAGACTCTACTCGAAGATAAATGGGGTGTTAAAGCCGCAGCTCCTGTCGCAGTAGCAGCTCCTGCTGCTGGTGCTCCTGCTGCTGCTGCAGTTGAATCTACAGATTTCCAAGTCACTTTAACTGAAGCTCCAGCTGATAAGAAAATTGGAATCATTAAAGTTGTGCGTGAAATTACAGGTCTTGGTTTGAAAGAAGCAAAAGACTTAGTAGAAGCAGCACCTAAAGAATTGAAGCCTACAGCTCCAAAAGCAGAAGCTGAAGACATTAAAAAGAAAATTGAAACAGCTGGTGGAAAAGTCACTTTAAAAGGGCTTTAATCCTCTGACTATTTTAGTTAATGTGAACCAAGTGCAAAATTAAAACTCTTGCACTTGGTCTTGTGCTATTTTAATATTTATTTTTTAATTAAGATACCATAACTATTAGGATTCTAATAGATGCTAGTAAACGAATTACAATCTAATTCTATTCATATTTTTTCCAGTTATTTTTTGTTTTTTTATGAGCACTGTTTGTTAATTTTTGCAGGGCAGAAAAGGTCTTTTGGTTTTTGACAGTTCGATTGGTTTATCAATCGCACACTCAAAATTCAAAATTCTGAGTTTTATTAACATGTGATTTTTTGCTAATAAACTTGATGAAAGGCTAAAAAAGCGCTTAATCAAAGTAAATTTTTCAACTTAAGTTGTCAAAAATAGTAAAAGTTCACAAACATCGGTATTTTAATGGATCAAGCAAACAGCTATTTAGAAAAATATCGAGTCAATTATATCTATTCGTCTCAAGTAAAGCCATAGTAGGAGTCCTTCATAATGTTGCAAAGGCCGCCACATCGCGAGAGTTTTAATGATAAGGAAGAAATTATCGATCTTCCAAATCTGATAGAAATTCAGATCAAATCATACAACCAATTTCTTCAAGCCGATAAATTTCCTGATGAAAGGGAAAATATTGGCTTACAAGAAGTTTTTACCGAAATTTTTCCAATTAAGTCTTATGACGAGAAAACTATTTTAGAATTTTTATCATATAACTTAGGAGTGCCTAAGTATAATCCTGAAGAATGTATTCGCCGGGGAATCACTTATAATGTCACTTTGAAAGTAAAGTTTCGTCTAACAGATGAAACGGGAATTAAAGAAGAGGAAGTCTACATGGGAACAATTCCTGTGATGACTGATAAAGGAACATTTATTGTTAATGGTGCAGAGCGTGTTGTTGTTTCTCAACTTCATAGATCTCCAGGAATATGCTTTGAACAAGAACGCCATTCTCGTGGGAATGTGATTTACTCATTTCGTATCATCCCTTACCGAGGAAGCTGGCTAGAAGGAGCTTTCGATACAAATGACTTAATTCACATCTACATCGATCGTAAAAAACGACGTCGCAAAATCCTTGCGACAACTTTTATTCGTGCTTTAGGTTATTCTTCTAACAGTGATATTATTGAAGAGTTTTTCACAACTCGTAAGTATAAAATTAAAAACGAGAAAGAGTTTGCTAAACTTGTTGGTAAAATTCTAGCTCAAGATGTTGTCGATGAAGAATCAGGACTGGTATTTGGTAAAGCTTCTGAAAAATTAACGACAGCTATGCTTAAACGTATTGTGGATGCTGGGATTGATGTCATTCGTATTGCAGAAGATGCGGATGAAACAAGCCCTGTTATTAAAATGCTTGCAAAAGATCCAACAGATTCTTACGAATCCGCTTTAAAAGATTTTTATCGTAAAATTCGTCCGGGTGAGCCAGCAACTTTATCTAATGCCCGTTCAGCAATTATGCGTCTCTTCTTTGATCCAAAGCGTTATAATCTCGGACGTGTTGGTCGTTACAAGCTCAACAGCAAATTAGGTTGTGAAATTAATGATGAGAAGTTACAGACGGTCACCTTAGATAAAGAAGATGTGATTGGAGCTCTGAAATATTTGATCATGTTAAAAAGTGGTAGTGAAGAAGCCTCAATCGATGATATCGATCATTTGGGCAATCGTCGTGTTCGCTCCGTTGGAGAACTCATTCAAAATCAATGCCGCATTGGTTTGGCACGAATGGAGAAAATTATTCGGGAAAGAATGAATCTTTTTGACTTTTCATCAGATACATTAACTCCTGGTAAAATTGTTTCCGCAAAAGGGTTGTCAGGAGTTTTAAAAGACTTTTTTGGCCGTTCACAACTTTCACAATTTATGGATCAAACAAATCCAATTGCAGAGTTAACTCATAAACGAAGGCTTTCATCTCTTGGACCTGGTGGTTTAAATAGAGATCGTGCTGGATTTGAAGTGCGAGACGTTCATACAAGTCATTATGGACGTATTTGCCCAATCGAAACACCTGAAGGACCAAACATTGGTTTGATCTCTTCTCTTTCATCATTTGCTAAGATTAATGAATTTGGATTTATTGAAACACCTTATAGAATTGTTCGTGAGGGGGTTGTAACAGATGAGATCGAATACATGACAGCCGATCAAGAAGAACAGTGCGTGATTGCGCAGGCTTCTGCTCCGCTGGATGAATATCATATGTTTGCTGAACCCATCTGTTGGGCTCGTTATAAAGGTGAGCAATTTGAAACAGATACGAAAAATGTTACACATATGGACGTGTCGCCGAAGCAGCTTGTTTCGATTGTTACCGGATTGATTCCATTTCTTGAGCACGACGATGCGAACCGTGCATTGATGGGATCAAACATGCAACGCCAGGGGGTTCCTCTTCTCAAACCTACTGCTCCAATTGTAGGTACTGGATTGGAGGCTAGGGCAGCACGTGACTCAGGAGCTGTTTTAATTGCCCATGAGGACGGAGTTGTTGATTATGTTGATGGTTTAAAAATTGTTATTTCTCCTGATGACAATCGATTAGAAAAAAGAACTTATTTGCTTAAAAAGTTTATTCGTTCTAACGCAGGTACTTGTATCAATCAACGCCCTCTCTGCCATGTGGGTGATAAAATAAAAGCCGGAGATGTGATTGCAGATGGACCAGCAACAGATAAAGGGGAAGTGGCGCTTGGACGTAATGTCTTAGTTGCCTTCATGCCTTGGTTTGGTTACAACTATGAAGATGCGATCATCATTTCTGAAAAGCTTCTTCGCGAAGATTATTATACTTCTCTTTACATTGAAGAATTTGAATTAACGGCGCGTGATACAAAACTTGGAAAAGAAGAAATTACACGCGATATTCCAAATGTATCAGAGGAAACATTAAGGAACTTAAATGACGATGGAATTATTCGTATTGGAGCAGAAGTAAAGCCTGGTGATACATTAGTTGGTAAAATTACCCCAAAATCCGAAACAGAATTAGCCCCAGAAGAGCGTTTACTACGCGCGATTTTTGGTGATAAAGCTTCTGATGTTAAAGATGCATCTTTGATTGCTCCTCCTGGAACAGAAGGGGTTGTTATGGATGTTAAAGTCTTTAGTAGAAGAGATAGACTATCTAAGACTGATGATGAACTTGTTGAAGAAGCTTCAAAATTGAAAGATATTCAGCGTGAATATAAATCTAATCAAGCTCAGCTTCGTACGGAAAAACATGAACGAGTAGGAGCTCTTCTTCTGAATGAAACAGCTCCAGGTAATATTGTTCATCGTCGAACAGCGGAAATTATTGTCGATGAAGGAGATTTAATCACACAAGATCTCATTGAAGCTTTGGAAAAAGAGAGTGTAGAAGATCTATTGATGCCTGAAAATGACATCTATACAACGTTACGACAAATTTTACACGATTATGAAATTGCTCTGCAAACCGTGGAAACACAGTATAAAACTCAGTTAGAGTTTATGCGTAAAGGAGATACAGATTTAGATCCGGGTGTCATTCGTCAAGTCAAAGTCTACGTAGCTTCTAAGCGTAAGTTACAAGTTGGTGATAAAATGGCTGGTCGCCATGGAAATAAAGGGGTCGTCTCCAAAATTGTTCCAGAAGCTGACATGCCATTTCTTTCAACTGGGCAGACAATTGAAATTATTCTTAATCCTTTGGGCGTACCTTCACGTATGAACATGGGACAGTTGTTTGAAACTCACTTAGGAATTGCTGCTAAGCATACTGGAATAACAGTAAAAAGCCCTGTATTTGAAGGCTTCCCAGAAGAAAAAATTTGGGAAATGATGAAAAAGGCGGGTCTTCCAGAAGATGGTAAGTTTTTCCTTTATGATGGATGCTCTGGTGAACGCTTTGATAATAGCGTTGTGGTAGGTTACATTTATATGTTGAAGTTGAGCCACTTAGTAGCTGATAAGATCCACGCTCGTGCAGTTGGGCCTTATTCACTTGTGACTCAGCAACCATTGGGTGGTAAAGCTCAAATGGGTGGTCAACGTTTTGGAGAGATGGAAGTTTGGGCAGCCGAGGCTTATGGAGCCGCTCATCTCTTACAAGAAATGCTAACTGTTAAATCTGACGATGTAGCTGGTCGTACACGTATTTATGAATCAATCGTGAAAGGGGAAAACCTGCTTAAATCAGGAACACCGGAATCTTTTAACGTATTGATTAAAGAAATGCAAGGGCTTGGCTTAAATGTCTATACAGAAGCCGTTGATGACTCTTGATTAAATAGATGATTTGTTACTAGTACCGAAAAAGAAGAAATGCCATTAGGTGTTTCTTCTTATCTGAAAAAGTATCTATTTTGATCTGCTTAAAAATTTAAACTAATTTGTTAGGAGACATACATGTCTGAAAGAAATCAGCAAGATGGACAATTTGATAAATTGACCATTAAAATTGCCTCTGACGATGTCATACGTAATGAGTGGTCCCGCGGAGAGATTAAAAAACCTGAAACGATTAACTACCGAACATTTAAACCTGAAAAAGGTGGTCTTTTTTGCGAAAAAATCTTTGGACCCACACGTGACTGGGAATGTGCTTGCGGAAAATACAAAAAAATTAAACACAAAGGAATTGTTTGCGATCGTTGTGGTGTGGAAGTTACTTTATCCAAAGTTCGTCGTGAACGAATGGCTCACATTGATTTAGCCGTTCCAGTTGTTCATATTTGGTTTTTTAAAACAATGCCTTCTCGTATTGGTAATGTTCTCGGAATGACATCCGCCGATCTTGAACGGGTGATTTATTATGAAGAGTATGTTGTCATCAATCCAGGCCAAACGGATTTAGAAAGAAAGCAGCTATTAAACGACACTGAATATCGTGAAGCACAAGAAAAATGGGGGCGCGATAGCTTTGTGGCAAAAATGGGTGGCGAAGCCATTCGTGACCTCTTAGCGAGCGAAGATCTACAAACTCAATTGGTAGAATTAAAAGACAAACTTCGTAAAACTAAATCGCAGCAAGCTAGAATGAAGTTGGCGAAGCGTTTGAAAATTATTGAAAGTTTTGTTTCTTCGGATAACAAGCCTGAATGGATGATCATGTCGTGTGTTCCTGTGATTCCACCTGATTTACGTCCTTTGGTTCCTCTGGATGGTGGTCGCTTTGCTACGTCTGATTTAAATGATCTTTATCGCCGTGTGATTAACCGGAACAACCGTTTAAAAGCTATTTTAAAGCTTAAAACACCTGATGTAATCGTACGCAATGAAAAACGTATGTTACAAGAAGCTGTGGATGCTTTGTTTGATAACGGTCGTCATGGACATCCGGTTATGGGAGCTGGTAATCGCCCCTTAAAGTCATTATCTGAAATGTTAAAAGGAAAGCAAGGACGTTTCCGTCAGAACTTACTTGGTAAACGAGTGGATTATTCAGGCCGATCGGTTATTATTGTTGGTCCAGAATTGAAGTTCAATCAGTGTGGATTACCTAAATTAATGGCTCTTGAATTGTTTGAACCCTTCATTGTAAAGAGACTTAAAGATCAAGGGTACGTTTATACGATTCGTTCAGCAAAAAAAATGATTCAAAGGCATGCTCCAGAGGTTTGGGATGTGTTAGAAGATATCATTAAAGGTCATCCAGTATTATTAAACCGCGCGCCAACGCTTCACCGTTTAGGTATTCAAGCTTTTGAACCGGTTTTGATTGAAGGTAAAGCGATTCGCATTCATCCGCTTGTTTGTTCGGCATTTAACGCAGACTTTGACGGTGACCAAATGGCCGTTTATGTTCCTCTTTCTATTGAAGCACAGTTGGAAGCAAAATTGTTAATGATGGCACCTGATAATATTTTCTTACCATCTTCAGGTAAGCCTGTTGCCGTTCCTTCTCAGGATATGACACTCGGTTTGTACTATTTAATGCTAGATCCTCTTTATATTCGAGAAAATCATGGGTTAAAAACACGAGTTTTTCGAGATAGCGAAGAAGTACTGCTGGCTCTACAAGCAAGTGGTAGTTATAACTGGTATGAAGAAGGAAGCAAAAGTCCGAATGGAGAAAATCGTTCCGATTACTCAAGAGGAATTCGTATTCATGAAAAAATTAAATTACGAACAGAAAATGGGATTATTGAGACAACACCTGGACGTGTCGTTTTCAACACGATTGTTCCGAAAGAACTAGGTTTCCAAAACTATAGTTTACCTAAAAAGAAAATGGGTGAACTCGTTATGCAGTGCTATAAAAAGGCAGGGCTCGAGGCAACGGTTCGTTTTCTAGATAATCTAAAAAGCATAGGCTTTGCGGAAGCGACTAAATCAGCTCTTTCAATGGGCGTTTGCGATGTAAAAATTCCGACAATTAAGCAAAAAATCTTACATGATGCTCATGAACGCGTTGCTGTAGTTAGAAAACAGTACGAAGACGGTATCATAACTGAAGGGGAACGTTACTCTAAAACAATTAGTATTTGGACAGAGGTTTCAGATGTTCTTTCAGAAGAATTATTTAAGCTGATTAGTGAAGTTAAAGATAGCACTATGAACCCACTCTACTTAATGATGGATTCTGGTGCTCGTGGTAATAAATCGCAGATCAGACAGCTTGGAGCTCTTCGAGGCTTGATGGCAAAGCCATCTGGCGACATTATTGAATCGCCGATCACTTCTAACTTTAGAGAAGGGCTATCGGTGATTGAGTTTTCTATTTCGTCTCATGGTGCTCGTAAAGGACTGGCAGATACAGCGCTTAAAACAGCTGACTCAGGCTATTTGACTCGCCGTTTAGTCGATGTGGCTCAAGATGTAATCATTACAGAAGATGATTGTGGAACATTAAATGGAATTGATGTTTCAGCGATTAAGCAAGGTCAAGAAGAGTTACTACCTTTGAAAGACCGTATTTTTGGACGTACCGTTTGTGAAGATATTTATCAACCAGGTGATAGCACGAAATTGCTTGCTAAGAGTGGAAACACATTAACTGTTCTTCAAGCTGAAGCTATCGACGACTCAGGAATTGAAAGTATTCGAATTCGTTCTGTGTTGACATGTGAAACAAGACGAGGTGTCTGTGCAAAGTGTTATGGAATTAATTTAGCTAATAGCCGTTCAATAAGCATGGGTGAAGCTGTTGGTATTATTGCAGCTCAGTCAATAGGTGAACCAGGAACACAGTTAACAATGCGTACCTTCCACTTGGGTGGTATTGCATCTGCTGGTTTAACTCCAGAGATTGTTGCAGATGATAATGGTATACTTGTTTATACAGATTTGCGTACTGTAAAAACTGATGAGGGGAATTGGGTTGCTTTAAATAAAAATGGTAGACTTAATATTGTTAAAGATGAAGGGCGTACCTTAGATGAATATAAGAAGCTACTATCGACGAAATCGATCGAACCTTTGCAAGCATTTAACGTAGAACTCGGAACAAAGATTCTTCTTGAAGAGGGAACAAAAGTTAAACCGGGTACTCGTGTTGCGGAGTGGGAACAACATAATATTCCAATTATTTGCGATCGCCCAGGTTATGTTCGTTATGAAGATTTGGTAGAAGGACTTTCTACTGAACGTGACGTAAATAAACAAACAGGTCAGGCAGAATTGATCGTAAAACAACATCGTGGTGAGTTACATCCTCAGGTTGCAATTTATGCTGATCAGGCTTGCGAAGATCTTGTAGGTACATATCCCTTACCTGCCGGAGCAATCATTTCAGTTGAAGAAGGTGAATTTGCTACAGCTGGTAAGATGCTTGCACGTCTTCCAAGAAGTGCTATTAAGACAAAAGACATTACTGGGGGGCTTCCACGTGTGGCGGAGTTATTCGAAGCACGTAAACCTAAAGATTCAGCAGAAATTGCTAAAATTGATGGGGTTGTGGACTTCCGAGGTGTTCAGAAAAACAAACGTATTGTCGTTGTTCGCGATGAAATGACAGGAATGGAAGAGGAGCATCTTATCTCGCATACTAAGCACTTAATTATCCAACGTGGTGACCATGTTGTTAAAGGCCAACAATTAACAGATGGATTAGTTATCCCTCATGAAATTCTTGATATTTGTGGTGTTCGTGAACTTCAAAAGTATTTGGTTAACCAAGTACAAGAAGTTTATCGCCTACAAGGGGTAGACATCAATGATAAACATATTGAAATTATTGTACGCCAAATGTTGAAGAAAGTTCGCGTCATTGATCCAGGTGACACAAGTCTCTTATATGGCGAAGAAGTTGATAAGAAAGAATTCGAAGTTGAAAACCAAAAAGTTAGTCAAGAAGGTGGTAAGGCTGCTCAAGCAACACCAGTTCTACTTGGTATAACTAAAGCTTCTTTGAGTACGGAATCCTTTATTTCAGCTGCTTCATTCCAAGATACAACACGTGTCTTAACAGAAGCTGCCTGTGCGGGTAAAACAGACTATTTAGTTGGCTTTAAAGAAAATGTCATCATGGGACACATTATTCCTGGTGGAACAGGTTTTGATCGCCATAAACGAGTTAAAATGTTCGTAGATAGCGAGCAAGAGCAAGAATTGGAATTCAATTTTGCGGATTAATTAAGCTCGTGAATTGTATATTTCATTGCACAGACTGTTTGCAGTCTGTGCTTTTTTTTTACTAAATAAATTTTTAATATGAATTTTTATGATTAATCAAATAGTTCAACCTTGCTCCGATTGTGAGACACCGAAAGATAAAGAAACGGAATGGCCACCTAAACATATTTGATACTTGTTTTGAAAGAGCTATTTCATTCCACAATTATTTCTTGAATTTTGTCTGATACTATAAACTCAACCATTTTTTATTCTTTTTGCCTTTTTAAATAAATGTCAGACATTAGAAGTGTTTAAAGTTTATTTCTTGTGGGAGATTTCCAAAATGCTTAAAATAATTATTTCTAACTTTTTTTATAGGACATTAAAACAAGTAATTTCAAGGTTTAATTAAAGAGGGTTAATAATGAAAAAATTAAATAAGATTTTGCTGCTAGGAATAAGTGTATGTTTGCTTAGTTCATGCACAAGGGATATTTCTTCTGATGTTTATTCAGTTAGACAAGTCGGTGAAGCTTCAATAACATATATGGGAAAGATTAGAAGTGTAAGAGCTGTGACCGTCAATCAAAATGCACAATTGGATGAAAATGGACTTGGTATAGCTGGAGGAGGCGTAACTGGAGGAATCATTGGAAATGCTGCGGGTAGAGGACATTTGCTTCCGACAGCATTTGGGGCAGTTGCGGGTGCTGTTGCCGGGTCTCTAATTGAAAAAAGAGCTAAACAACAAACAGGTTTAGAATATGCTGTGGAATTGGACAATGGGGATTTATTAACTGTTGTCCAGGGACCTAACGATAATTTTTACATTGGACAACCTGTTTATGTTATCGTCAGTGCTTCAGGTCGGTCGCGCATTACTCCTCAATAAATAGGGAATATTTTTAATAATTTCTTTTAGAGTTTTCCTAAAAAATGTTTTTTTAAAAGTAGAAGTTGATGCTGACTGAATTAAAAATTTTTAGCATCGACTAAATTTTATTATTTTTTCGCTAAAAACTTATGAAGCAATTAAGACAGTGAACTTGTGAATTAAAGTTTTTAATTACATATATTTTTTTCTGATTAAAAGATTCGCAATATGGCCCATGTATACCTTACATATGGCTAAATTAATTTCTGCTTTTGTATAACTAATTT
>NZ_BCPZ01000104.1:0-237 GCF_001950615.1 Candidatus Protochlamydia sp. W-9 | reverse complement strand
TTGGCGGTCAATCTCTCAATCCGCCTAGACGTCTTAGCCTTGGTGCGCCTTTACCACACCAACTAGCTGATATCCCATGGACCTCTCTTTAACCGCGAGGTCTTGCGATCCCCCACTTTAATAAAAAAAAGATGTCTTTTTTTCACCCTATCCGGTATTAGCGGTCGTTTCCAACCGTTATCCCAGAGTTAAAGGCAAGTTATCCATGTCTTACTAACCCTTCCGCCACTAAACCCG
>NZ_BCPZ01000103.1:0-5835 GCF_001950615.1 Candidatus Protochlamydia sp. W-9 | reverse complement strand
TTCATAAACAGCATCTTTAAAAGCAACATAAGTCTCAATTTATTATATATATAATTCCGCACTATAGTATGAGATTTTCTTTACTTTCCCATTTGTTAGCGATGTTGCCTTCCATAATCCCGTAACCCCCCATTGCCTATGAAATTATTTATACAACCTTTAACAAATTTGCTGACTCGGATTTGTTATCCCCCGTCTTTACCGAAGAAGTTGCAACTGATTTAGGAATCAATATTTCAAATACTTTGAATTTGCAAGAATTTATTTCATTTCTCACTAATCCTAATTGCCGTCCAAGCAAACTTTCTCGATTTATGCCTCGCGAACAAGCAGAAAATCTTTTTCTGCCATTCGCAAAGAATGCTTTAAACAGCATTCTTTTTTTTCTATCATTTTAATGGCGGGTGGATGGAATTTATGCTTCAATTTAATGAAAAAGCAAGATTAAGGAGAATTTATATTAAGCATAAAGATCTTAAGCAAAAATATGAAATTTCTATTTCTTAATAGTCTGAAACATCTCTATTATGCTAAACTAATTTCATTAGATTTCGTCAAGTTTATGGTTTTTGAGATCATCGTTTTCGATTATCAAAATTAGAAAAGTGAAACAAAAAAATTGGTTTTATCTTCCAACTGGAATTTTGCAAGAAGTCTATTTCTAAACTTCTACAATTTGGAAATTCATGGCACTATCTCAACAAAAATTTAGAGAAATCGTTCTGCAACTCCTTTACAGCCAAGATATCGCTCACCCTGATGAAAATATCATGACTGATCTGATCATGAATGAGCTATCTATTTCAAAAAAAAATGTTCGGCTCGCACAAGAGAAAGTTCAAAAAATTGTGGTTCAGTTAGCAGAAATCGACTCAAAAATTAGTTCTGTCTCGCTTTCTTATCACTTCAATCGCATTCAAACTGTTACAAAAAACATCTTGCGTTTAGGAGTTTTCGAACTTTTTTTTGAAACAGATATTCCTCAAAAAGTTGTCATTGCTGAAGCTATTCGTTTATCTCGAAAATTTAGTACCCCAGAATCTGCTTCTTTTGTAAACGCATTATTAGACCAGCTTTATCAAAAGAGTAAAGGAGAAGAAGTCAATTCAGATCTGCTTGTCGAAAGTTCTCAAATCCTTGAACAAAGCGAACAAGTCGCTACTGATTTTTCTTTAGAAAGTCCTCTTAGCAAAGAAAAACAAAATGAAATACTCGATTCCCATGAAAATACCTAATCAATATCAAACGAACTGTCTATTAAAAGAGATCACAACATTTGGAATTGGGGGCCCCGCTAAGTATTTTGTTGAAGTTCGCACAATTCCCGATATGCAAAAAACCCTTCTATTTTGTTATCAAAATGAAATTCCGTATTTTATTTTAGGAAAAGGATCAAACTCTCTTTTCGATGACCGAGGATTTAACGGACTTGTCATTGCTAATCGAATTGATTGTCTGGAAAAAAATGAAAAAGGTTGTTGGCATGTCGGAGCTGGCTACAGCTTTTCATTATTGGGATCTCAAACAGCAAGGCAAGGTTGGGAAGGACTAGAGTTTGCGTCTGGTATCCCAGGTAGTGTGGGAGGAGCTATTTTCATGAATGCTGGTGCGAATGGTCGAGAAACTGCAGACAATTTGATTAGTGTAGATTTTGTAGATGAGCAAGGAAAACTAATTCATTTTAAACGCTCTAACTTAAAATTTCAGTATCGCACATCACCTTTTCAAAATATTAAAGGTGCTATTGTTTCAGCCACATTTCAATTAAACGCCTCTCAAGAAGCTCGTCAAAAACAACTTTCTATTATTGATTATCGAAAAAAAACTCAACCTTACAAAGCAAAATCTGCAGGGTGTGTATTTCGAAATCCTAACTGTGGTCATGCAGGAGCCTTAATTGAGCAAGCAGGTTTAAAAGAAACAAAAATTGGAGGAGCTGCAGTCTCTTCTGTGCATGCTAATTTTATTATCAATAGCGGTTTGGCAACATCTCAAGACGTCTTAGCTCTCATTCGCCTCATCCAAGAAACAGTAAAAGCAAAGACTGGTGCGGAACTCGAAAGTGAAATACGCTATATCCCCTATGATGTTAATCAAGGTTAAACTATGAAAAATTTTCGAGCAGATTTACATTGCCACACAACTTGTTCAGATGGAACGGTTGATCCGCGCGAGATCATTAATTTAGCAATTAACTCTGGATTGCATGGCTTATCTATTACAGATCATGACACAATCGAAGCTTATAAAGATGCTGCTCCTTTCGCTCAACAAAAAGGACTATCTCTTATTTCCGGGGTAGAGTTTTCAGCCTCCCTTGGTCAAACAAGTGTACATATTTTGGGTTATGGATTTTCTTTAAAATCTTCTATTATTTTAGACTTTTGTCAGAAACATCATCAAAGACGATTGGTGCGCAATCAACTTATTTTAGAACGACTTACTTCTCATGGAATGACTCTTACCTTAGAAGAAATTTATCCTGAATCTTTAATTTCTCAAAAAAGCATGGGTCGCCCTCATATAGCTTTAGCAATGGTAAAAAAGGGTTATGTACCCAGTATTCAGAAGGCTTTTCAAGAGTATATTGGGGAAGGAAAAAGCTGCTACATTTCAGGACAGTCTTTTACAGTAGAAGAAACGCTTGATATAATTCATCAAGCAAATGGTTTAGCAATTATCGCTCATCCCCACCTCATTGAAAATATTTCCATTACAAAAAAATTGCTTCAGCTAAACTTTGACGGTATCGAAGGATATTATGGCCGCTTCCCTCGCGGAAAAGAGGATCGTTGGATTAAGATTGGAAATCATAAGAATTGGCTTATTACTGGAGGATCTGATTTCCATGGGGCAATCAAACCAGATCTCCCTTTGGGATGCTCATGGGTTAATCAAGACACTTTTTCCATTTTAGAAAACCACTATAAAAACAATTGCCATACCTAAATTTATGCCTTATTCAGAATTGATTCAACGTCTGTTCGCGCTTAATCTGCATGGAGGAATAAAATTAGGTTTATCAAATTGTGAAAAATTGCAAACGATCCTTAAGTTTCCTGACCATTCTTTTTCATCTATTCACGTGGCAGGAACAAATGGCAAAGGATCGGTGGTTGCAAAAATCGCATCAGCACTTGAATATGCTGGCTATCGCGTCGGAGCCTATACGTCTCCTCACATTTCCTCCTTTCGTGAGCGAATTCGCGTTAATGGAATAATGATTTCTGAGGCAGATGTTGAAAAAATTCTCTCCCAACTTTTTAATTTGACTGCTCAATATTCTATTCCTGCGACTTTTTTTGAACTGACTACTTTTTTAGCACTTGTCTATTTTTCTCGAGAAAAAGTTGATTTTTCCGTTTTAGAGGCAGGTTTAGGCGGGCGTTTAGATGCAACAAACATTGTCTCTCCCGTTCTTTCAATCATTACTTCTATTAGTCTAGACCATACAGATATTTTAGGTGATACCCTTGAAGCAATTGCTAAAGAAAAAGCTGGTATCATTAAATCGCACACTCCTGTCATTATTGGCCCACAAACACCTTACCTATTTATTGAAAAGCTAGCTTATCAAAAAAATAGCTTCTGCCATACTATAAAAAATCAATTTCCACTTTTCGATCAAGAAAACAATGCAATTGCCAAAAAATCCCTAGAAGTTTTAAGTGAAAACTGGGATATCCCTCAAGAGGCTATCTTTAAAGGGTTAGAAGCTAAACAACCCTGCCGTTTCGAAATTATAAATAATTCGGTAATTTTGGACGTCGCACATAATCCAAGCGGCCTTGCTTCACTGTTTGCAAAAACTCAAACTCACTTTCCAAATCAACCTTTGAGAATTTTATTTGGATTATCAAAAGGTAAAGATTTAGAGGGTTGTTTAAAAATTTTAAGTCGCCATGGAAATGCTTTTCACCTTGTCGAAGCACCTAATGGCAGAGGGATTTCATTTGATCAGTTAAAGCAAGGCCTTATGAACACAGGAATTGCGTCTACAGTCATTTATTCTCATATAAATATTCAAGAAGGAGTAAAAATAGCAATAAAGCAAGCAGAATCCAGCGGTCAACTATTACTTATTTGTGGCTCATTTTTTATTATGAGCCAAGTTAGGCAAGCCTTAGGTATGATAGAACACTTGGACTCAATAGAACTTAATGAAAAAAGCATGAATTCATATTAATTTATCAATTTGATAATTTAAAAAATAAAGGTGACTATTCCTAAATTTTTCGAATAATAGTCATTTTTTTTTGAATAACTCAAATTTTAGATTTATCAACTATTCAAAATCTGCTACATGCTTTAAATTAAAATGTTTGTATGACTTAAAACAAATGACAAAAACTTATTTGGCATTAACCACTTTTAAATGATAAAGGTACCTTTTTTATGTTTTTAACAATCATATTTTTACAATCTGAACCTCGTTTAGCTCTTTTAATTGCTGTATTAATTTTCTTTATCACCATCTTTTTAGTCATCAAAAAATGGATTGGTTTTTCTGTCGCTTTACTACTTCTTATTTTTTCTTTGGCAGCCGGCCTTGTGATTAAAAACCAACAATTTTTTGAGACATATGCAAGTGAATATCATCATCAATTCCATAATCAAGAAAATGAGGCATTTAAAAAACAAATTTTGCAAGCTTTAGATGATATAAAAAAAGAAGTGAATATTGAAAAAGAAAATTGTCATCAAGTCATGAATCAAGTTCAGGCCATCTTCGAACAGATGGATGCAGAGAAACAAAAACTCCAACTTTTTATAGAAGAAACAAAAGAAAAGTTTAAAAAAGAAGCTGCTCAACAAACGGTAAACGAAGAATTACACATTCCTCAAGATGTTCATTAATCAATTGAGAATCCAAATTCGAATTAACTCAGCATCGACCATTAGTTGGCTCGATGCTGAGTTTGCAAAGATCATTTGAAAATTGAATATATTCTCAAGTTTGTTCGACAATAGATGATTGTCCTTGTTCGACACTAGCTCTTTCTTCGGAACTAGGTATTCCTCGCATAGTCACTACTTCTTCTTCTATATAATCTTCACTAGCTATTCGTTGCACGTTTATAACTCTTTCTGTAAAGTACACAGCGTAAAATACAGAAAACGCTAATAAACCTGGCACAGCTATCAAATTTAATT
Source organism: Candidatus Protochlamydia sp. W-9 (assembly GCF_001950615.1). Lineage (NCBI taxonomy): Bacteria > Pseudomonadati > Chlamydiota > Chlamydiia > Parachlamydiales > Parachlamydiaceae > Candidatus Protochlamydia > Candidatus Protochlamydia sp. W-9. Next base: position 681 of record NZ_BCPZ01000103.1, on the reverse strand, counting down.
TATACATCGTAGCAGCTAAAGCCGCATTGCATACGGTATCAACAAAGAAAAGTCCACTAGCAAGTTTTTTTTGCTCCACAAAACTATCTTCGCCTTTAACAATTAATAAACGAAGAATGTTGCGCGCTAATTCAGTTATTGCAAAAACTTTAGCTGTCTGGTGACGACTTACCTCAAACATTTTTCCATAAAAAAAACCAAGTCCTGCAGCTACAATTGTTCTTTCTGCTAAACGTGGTATTTTGTTACTATGGTTTTTTTCAAAGTCATGTTCTATAAATGTGGTATGTTCCATAACTGGAAATAAATTTATCATAAGAAACCTCCTTATGAAATACACAATGTTAATGCATGGCAATAAAATTCTTTGCCATTAATATTTTTTGAATAAGATTTTATATCTTTTCCATTTATCCAATTTTTTTTTACAAAACTTCAAGTGATTAACTTTCAATTTAGTAACAGTTTAATACTTCATCAATGTAAAAATAAATTCAACATATTTCAAATGTTTTCTTATTTTATTTTTTCGATAAAGTAACAAAAGATTTACTTATATTTCTTAAAAAACGCATTTACCTCAAAAATATATTTTAAAATGTGTGCTTAATAGCTGTGAGGATCGATTTTAACTTTCCCTCTAAATATATAATAAATGGCTGTTGTATAAGCAATCACAAG
>NZ_BCPZ01000102.1:0-274 GCF_001950615.1 Candidatus Protochlamydia sp. W-9 | reverse complement strand
TATATTTCTTAAAAAACGCATTTACCTCAAAAATATATTTTAAAATGTGTGCTTAATAGCTGTGAGGATCGATTTTAACTTTCCCTCTAAATATATAATAAATGGCTGTTGTATAAGCAATCACAAGAGGGACTCCAAAGATTTACTTATATTTCTTAAAAAACGCATTTACCTCAAAAATATATTTTAAAATGTGTGCTTAATAGCTGTGAGGATCGATTTTAACTTTCCCTCTAAATATATAATAAATGGCTGTTGTATAAGCAATCACAAG
>NZ_BCPZ01000101.1:0-192 GCF_001950615.1 Candidatus Protochlamydia sp. W-9 | reverse complement strand
CCTCCATGGAGCTCCCGTTCTTAATATCCAAAATACTGCATTGATAAAAGTCCTATTATCTCTTGCTATACCACCCCAAGCCCCTCTTCTTCCTGGCAAATGAGGTCCCAGTAAATTCCAAACTCTGTCGGATATATCATGTCTTCTGTGCGCTTCCATAAGATGCTCCATTGATGAGCGTAGAAGAGTAGC
>NZ_BCPZ01000100.1:0-13068 GCF_001950615.1 Candidatus Protochlamydia sp. W-9 | reverse complement strand
TTCTGGGGTTTCGTATTATATGCTATCCACCAAAACAGCTAAATTTAAATAAACTTTTTAATAAACAGATTTTTTAATAATGAAGTAAATTACACAATTTCTTAAACCCCATATGCTTAATGCTAGATTTTATACATTTCCTAAAAAACCGTTCATACTAAAATTTCCTGGATTTCTGCTAGATTTGACTTACATAATCAAATAATTTTTTTAAATCATATTACAAAGTTTCTATTTTTTCCTATAGAGCATTTTTTACGTAGGTTTAACGTGATCAATTTTTAAACCTCATTTTACTTGTTTATTAAAGCAATAATCCAGCGGGATTTTCTAACAATTGCTTTAAACTTTGAAGAAATTTGGCTGCCGCCACCCCATCTATTACACGGTGATCAACTGATAAAGTTAAATTCATTGTTTTACCAGGTATCACCATGTCATTTTGAATAACAGGAACATCTAAAATTCCACCCACAGCGAGAATAGCCGCTTGTGGAGGATTTAATATCGCTTGAAACTCGGAAATACCAAACATTCCTAAATTTGAAATCGTAAATGATCCTCCTTTATATTCTTGAGGTTCAAGCTTTCCTTCACGTGCTTTCTGGGCTAACACACGCATTTCTACCGACAATTCTCCTAAATTTTTAAAGTCTGCGTGACGAATAATAGGAGTGATTAGCCCTTCTTCCAGGCTAACAGCAACTGCAATATCAATTGTTTTAAATTGAATAATCGATTGATTCGCAGAATGGAAACCACAATTTAAACCGGGATTCAGGCGTAAAGCTAATGCACAGGCTCGAACAATGAAATCATTGATAGATACTTTAACTTGATTATTTTTAAGTTGCTCTCTGATTTGGGTCAATGGATTAGCATCGATTGTTAAAGTGACATAAAAATGAGGAATAAAGGATTTAGATTCTTGTAACCTTTGTCCGATAACTTTACGCATAGGAGTCAAAGATAATTCTTCATAACTACCTGGAGGTAATTGAGGAGTCTCACGATGTCCAAAATTGACAACTCCAACAGCTTGAGCTTTGTGAAGATCTCGACTCATAATTCGTTGTTGAGGACCTGTTCCTTTTACAGTTGAAAGATCTAATCCTTTTTCTTTAGCGAGTTTTTTGGCTAAGGGGGAAGCTAATAATTTTTTATCCCCTTTTTCTATCGGGAATTCAAACATGTAATTTTCCAAAGGAGCTTCTGGAACAAAGACAGGCTGTTGAAAAGCCGTAGTTTTACTTTTAGGTTCTTTCTTTTCTTTGTAATTTAACTCTGGTATCTCAATGCTGTCAGATGAAAGTTGCACAGTCTTTTCTTTTACCCCGTCTGCTTGATAACCTTCTAAAGTTTCATTTTGATCGACGGTTAAAATCGCTATAGCTTGATTAACAGCAGCATCTTTTCCTTCCTGAATTAAAATCTGCCTAAGCCATCCGTCATCAATAGCATTATATTCTACAGTTGCTTTATCAGTAGCTACTTCAATTAACAAGTCGCCAGCTTGTATCGAATCCCCAATTCTTTTATGCCACTTGATGAGTGTTCCTTCTTCCATTGTGGGAGAGAGTTTGGGCATTGTCAGTGTAAAAGGCATACCACTTAACTCCTAATTTTTTTGAAGTGTTTTATAAATTGCAGAAAGAATTCTTTGTTTATTTGGCATTGTTTCTTTTTCTAATACCTTCGAATAAGGCATGGGCGTTTCGCGTTGGCAAACTCTTTCCAAAGGAGCATCTAAATAATCAAAGCAATGTTCCATAATTTGAAAGCCAACTTCCGCCGCAATGCCTGCAAATAAATGTCCTTCTTCAACAATGACACAGCGATTAGTCTTTTTTACTGAATTTGCAATAGTAGCAATATCTAGAGGTTTGACTGTCCGAAGATCAATAAGTTCAGCATAAATTCCCATTTTTGTTAATTCATTCACAACTTCTTTACAAATTGTAACCATGCGGCTATGAGCAATTAAAGTCACATCTGCCCCAGACACAACAATCTGTGCTTTCCCAATCGGAATTAGATATTCATCGATCGGAATTTCCATCTTATCTCCATAAGAAAGCTCTGATTCTAAAAATAAAACAGGGTTATTATCTCGAATAGCAGACTTTAACAATCCTTTCGCATCATAAGCATTGCTTGGAGCTATAATAGTCCATCCTGGTAAATTTCCATAAATAGCTTCTACACAATGAGAATGTTGACTGGAAACTTGTGCTGCCGCTCCATTAGGCCCTCTAAAAACAATGGGAACAGAAAAACGATTACCTGACATATAGTACATTTTAATTGCGTTAGAAATCAATTGATCGGCTGCAACAAATGAAAAATTAAAACTCATAAATTCAACAATTGGTCGAAGTCCAGTCATAGCAGCGCCTATACACAAACCAGCAAAACCTAATTCGGAAATAGGGGTATCTATAATACGATTTGCTCCCCATTTATCCAACATTCCTTTAGTAATTTTATACGCTCCATTATATTCGCCAACTTCTTCCCCCATGACGAAAACGCTAGAATCCCTTGCCATTTCCTCATTAATTGCTTGACGTAACGCTTCTCTAATGTCGATAGTTTGCTTTTCAGTGCTCATTGAGTATACTCCTATACAATGAATTGGGGGCGAATACGTCTTCTTCCAATGTTTGCGGATCAGGCCATGGGCTATTTTCTGCAAAAGACATTGCCTCAATAATTTTCTCTCGGTTTTCTTTGTTCATTTGCTTGACCATATCTTCTGTTAAAATTCCTTTTTTAATCAAAACTGTTTGAAGAGCAAGAATCGGATCTTTTGCCATAATTTGCTTGAGGGTATCTTTTGCACGATAAAGACCCGGATCAGAAATAGAATGCCCTTTAAATCTTTCAGTAACAACTTCTACTAGCACAGGTCTTTGCCTTTCTAAAACTTCTTGATGAATCTGAGCAAAACCACCATAACAATTAAAAAAATCCATCCCATCAAGAGTATAGGCTTTCATGTTATAGCCACTTGCTTTATCTTCCGCCAAACGTTTAACGCTTACAGCTTTTTGAATGGCAGTTCCCATTCCCCATTGATTATTTTCAATAACGTAGATGCAAGGTAAGTTCCATAATGAAGCCAAATTTAATGACTCATGAAAAGATCCTTGAGGAACCGCCCCATCACCCATAAAACAAACAGCAACTTCGTTTTTGTTTCCTTTATATTTTAAAGCAAAAGCAGCTCCAGTAGCAATAGGAACTTGACCTGTTACAATTCCAAACCCTCCTAGCAAACGATCAGTGAAAAAATGCATGGAACCTCCCCGACCCTTTGCATTTCCTGTTGCTCGACCATAAAGTTCTGCCATTAATTCATTAGGAGTAGCTCCGAGCAATAAAGCTAAAGCATGACAACGATAAGAAGTTGCATACCAATTGCTTTGCCCGATGGCTTGCACAGCAGCTGTCTGAATAGCTTCCTGGCCGACATAAGCATGAAAGAATCCCCCTATTTTACCTTGTTGATAGGCCGATTCTGCTCGAAGTTCAAAATTTCGAATTTTTAACATTTGCTGAAAGCATACAATGAGGGCTTGCGGTCCCAATTTTTTTATGACAGCATCTTGGTCTACAGAAAAAAACTGGGGTAAAACGTCTGTTTTCATTTCTGCCTTACATTTCATTTTTTGGGGATCTTCTTTTATCGCCATTATTAAAAATAGCAAACAAAAAATAAATAGTTTATAAATTTTTTTTTGAATTCTTTTAAAAGTAATTAATTATACCAAAACGGGTGAATTAGAAAAACTCAAAGTTAAAGCTGCCTTAATTTTACCGCCTAAACAATGAACTTATTTGCTTATGCTAAAACGATAAAATTTTCTTTTTAAAAAGAAATGGTATAAGAATACAACCAATTCATTGACAATTGATAATAACAACCAACTGCTGTGTTAAAAAGTTGGTTAACTTAAATTTTTAACAATTAAATAATGACAGAATTCAAATCTATGGGTGTTAATCAAAAGAAATTTGTTCTTGCTTCACCTCTTGATTAACAACTGCAGCTACACAAGAATCAGACCATACGTTAATTGCACTTTCAAGCATATCTATCAACGAGTAGAAAGGTAAAATAATTCCTAAAATATGAAGAGGCACATTCATAGCGGCTAAAAATGCACTGGCCAAAAAGTAACAACCCATAGGAACTCCAGCATTGCCTATGGCTGCAATTGTTGATAAGATAATCCAAAGCCCCATTTCAGCAAAACTATAGGTAATGCCCTGGCTCATCGAAACAAACAAGACAGTTGTCAATATAAATGCAGCGCAAGCATTCATATTAATTGTTATACAAAGAGGAAGGGTAAAACTGGCAACCTTGCGAGAAATTCCCACATTTTCTTCCGCACAACGCATTGCCATTGGTAAGGCAGCAGCAGAAGATTTAGTAAAAAATGCAATTGACAAAGCCGGTAGCATCCCTTTTATCATAAAGACAGGAGAAATTTTTTTTAACTTCAGTAATAAAGGTAAAACGCACCCAGCTTGAATAAGATTGGCGGAAATCACAACGGTTAAATAAAGTGCAAGGCTTTTGACGTCTAATCCTTGTTTTAAATCATACATGAATAAAGTAATAAATGCCCAAATTGCAATAGGCATAAGCACCACAACCCAACGAGTAATAACAATAATTGCTGCATAAATACTAGAAAAAAAAGAATGGAGGACAGCTCTCGATTGAGCGGGCAAAGAAACAATGGCAAAGCTAAGTAACATTGCTAAAAATAAAACCCCAATCACATTGTTTTCATTAAATGGTTGAATGACATTAGAGGGGATAATTTGGATAAAAAATTTTAGATAGCTTGGTTGCGAAGATTGAGTGATTGTTTCTTGAGTGTTAACAGTGACTTGCCCTCTAACTGGATCAATAATCACAAATAGGATTAGAGCAATTGTCGCAGCAATGATAGTTGTTAAAAGCGTATATTTTGCAACTTTTTTGCCTAATACTTTAATTTGATGCATACTCTCCATTCCAGAAGCTGTCGATACAATGGAAAGAAAAATGATGGGTAAACTAACTAATTTCAACAAATTAATGAATAATTGAGAAATTGTTTCTGCTGTCTGAAAGATAAGAGGCTCTTGAACATAGCCAGCACAAATACCAAGTATGATTGCTAAAGCAAAAAATACATTTGGATTTATTTTGTGTTTGACTTCTTTGCACATTGATAACCTTTTGTTAATGAGCTGAAAAATTTATGCATGTAAGTCTCTTAGACATTCTAATTTTAACAAAAATTACAAAGGTTCAAGAGAAGCATTCAACGGATTAGCTTATAAGTACCAATTTATTAAGTTCAACAAAAACTTAATTTACCTACTTTTAATTCCGCATAGGCAATTTTTAGTGACCAAAAATACCTGATCCTATTCTAAGAAGCGTTGCTCCTTCTTCAATGGCAATTAAATAATCGTTTGTCATTCCCATAGAAAGGTGTTTAAAATAAGTGGGATTATTCATTTGTTTTTCCCATTTTTCTCTTAACTCAAACAATTGTCTGAAACAGAAACGCACATATCCCAAATCTGCTGTATGAGGAGCTATTGTCATCAATCCTTCAATGCGCAGATTAGAAAGCTCTTGTAAAGGTGCTAATAATTTTTCCCATTCATCATGTGTTAAACCTTGTTTAGATTCTTCTTTGGACACATTCACTTGAAGCAAAATAGAAGTGATTTTTTGCTTTTGAAGGCTTCCTTCTGAAATCTTTTTAGCTAAAGAGAATGAATGAACAGAATGAATGAGAGAAATTGAGGAATTTAAAATTTTTGCAACCTTATTACTCTGCAACGTCCCAATTAAATGCCACTGTATGTCCCTAGGCATTTCGGGAATTTTCGCTAATGCCTCCATCACTCGGTTTTCACCAAACTGTCTGCAACCAGCTTGATAAACATCTTGCATAGCAGTAATCGGTTGGTTTTTTGAAACAACAATCAAATTAACATCTTGTGGATCCCTTCCAGAAGATACCATTTTAGAAATCACCTCTTCTTGAATTTTTTGGTATCTTTCTACAATAGTATTTTGCATAAATTTAATCCCAAGAACGTAGGCTTTTTGGTTTATCTAAAATTTCTCGATAAATGATAATATCTTTTAGGTCTTTTAAATCCCCGATCATTATCTTCACCAATGGTTGCTTATCTAATAATTCAACACGTAGATCAGCAACATCATTAATAATAAATTTTTGTTTTAAGGAATCTTTTAACTGATCTGATGAAATCATGTGTTTTTCTGGTTTTTTTAAAACATCCTTTTGTTTTTCAAAATTTTTTTTCTCTCTGTTAAAATTCAAGGAAGAAATTGAGGGTTTTAAAGAAGGTACTACCTCTTTTTTTTTCTCTTTTTCTCTTTTTGTAAGAAAAACTTGTAAAGGCTCATTCCCCCATTGTTGTTCTTCATGTTCTTCGTTTTTACCTTGAAAAAAATAAGCTTGATTGCGAAAAAATAAGAAGATGAGAGAAAAAAAGCTAATCGCAAATCCAATAAACTCCACAATAGACATAAAAAAAGACCTTAATTTTGCTTTTTATCTGAATCTGGTTTTGCTAACGCATTACGCATATCCGTATCTGACTGAATATTTTGAATACGTTGATAATCCATAATACCTAATTTTCCACTTCTAAATGCTTCTGCCATCGCTAAAGGAACAGCTGCTTGTGCTTCAACAAGTTTTGCTTCCATATCTCTGACTTTCGCTAAATTTTCCTGTTCCTGAGCAACAGCCATCGTCCGTCTTTTTTCAGCTTCTGCTTTTGCAATTCGAATATCAGATTCAGCTTGATCCGTTCTGAGTTTTGCCCCAATATTTTCGCCTAAATTAATTTCTACGATATCAATGGAGAGAATTAAAAATGCTGTCGAGGAATCAAGTCCTTTTTCAAGCACAAGTTTTGAAATTTTTTGAGGAGATTCTAAAACTTGTTTATGCGTATCAGATCCTCCAATTGCACTCACAATTCCTTCTCCCACACGTGCAATAATCGTCTCTTCCGTCGCTCCCCCAACTAATTGAGCGATATTTGTCCTCACTGTTACTCTGGCACGGCAATTTAATTGAATTCCGTCTTTAGCAACCCCTGTAATATATCCTCCATGATTTGGACAATCAATCACGCGTGGATTTACTGACGTCTGGACAGCAGCTTTAATATCGCGACCCGCTAAATCAATTGCCGTTGCACGTCTCCAATCGAGAGGAATATTAGCTTTATCAGCAGCGATTAAAGCTTCGACTACATTAGGAACATGTCCACCAGCCAAATAATGCGTTTCTAAATCTCCAACATGAATATCTTTTAATCCAGCTTTGTATAAGTTGATTCTGGCATTGACAATTTCTCTTGGAGGAATTTTACGCAAACTCATTCCAATGATATTAAAAAGAGGAATGGGTGTCCCAGATACAAAGGCTTGAAACCATAAACTGATAAATTTACCAATTACACTTAAAATAATCAGCAAGACAATAGCAAGTACAAAGATAAAAAAATAAAATTCTGTTCCATTTTCTAACAAATTTTGTAACAATAATGTCGACATAGTTAATTCCTTCGATGAAATTTTATTCTTCTTAATCTTTTTTAAATTGTTTGAGTGGGAAATAAGTTTTTTACAATTAAACTTTCTTCTTGCCCGGAAACGACAACAACCTCTTCTCCTTTACTAATATAGCCAGTCAATGAAATTGCTTGGTGCTGTTTCCCCTCTATCAAGATATATCCTCCTGGCTTGAGATCGGTAAGTACCATTCCTAATTTTCCAATCGCATTTTGATCGTATTCGGAAGCCTGAAACCCTTTTTGATCTTTTTTTAAATAGATGCTATATTCTTGCCTAGTGTGCACAATACGCCATAAAGTAAACCGGATTAGCAATACCACACAGCTAAATGTAAAAAAAATGTAAAAAATCGTTGCCCAAATTGAATTTGTCTGCGAAGTAAATACGATTATACTAGCAATCAAAAAAATTGATCCCAACACTCCCATGATTGCCCCAGGAATATAAAACTCAATAAAAATAAGAGCAAGTCCACATAACAGAAAAAGAAAAGCTATCATAATATATTTTTATTTATTAAAGGTCTTACAATAATCAGGTTACCCTCAAGGCGAACTATTTCGATTGATGTCTCTGCTTCAATAAAACCACCTGAGCTTATAGCTTCATAAATTTTTTCTTGAACAAGTATTTTACCAGCTGGTTTAAGAGGTGTTAGTACTTTCCCAGTTGCCAATGGCTGAGGAAAATCTAAAGGATTATTCCCAGCAATATATCCCTCTTGTTCAAAACCTTTTAATACAAATTTATTTAAGCCAGAAAACTTAGGTAACACGTACTGTGCTAATAAAGCAATCACAATACTGCTTAAGATCAATGTTCCACAAAACCAACCCAAACGCTTAATCAAATATTGCCCGGCTGCATTAAATGTTTGTGTATCGTATTCAAAATGAATGGAATTCAAACCTGGTATCAACAAACCAAATAAACCAAAGAAAAATAGTAGTCCTCCCATTATTCCCAGTAATCCAAAAGATGGCAAAATGAATAATTCTATTAAAATTAAACCCAGACCACTCAAAAGCAAAATAACTTCTAACCAATTAGCTATTTGAAGTGAAAAGCTAGACAGAACCATTAAAAATAAACAAATTGTCGCAATAGATCCTGGCAACCCAAACCCTGGATTATTGATTTCCATATACCCTCCAATCAGCAATCCCATCATTAATAGGGAGGAAACCAAGGGGGTTGCTAAAAGGACAAAAAACCGAGTCTTCCAATCCATTCGATAAGCGTCAATTTCTGCATGAGGAATTTGAGAAAAAAAAGAAGCATGAAAGAGAAGCATTTTTTCTGCTGGCCATTTCCCCTTAGCCTTTTCTTCTTCAGTGATAGAAGACAATTTTTGAGGGGCTAACACCAAATCTGCGATTTCATATTGCTTCATTTGCTCCGCATCGAGTGTCAAAAGTTTTCCTTTACCTGTAATCACTTGATCAGGATCTTTACCACCCAGACGAATTTGATTCTCATTCTCAAGTTTGAGAATTTTTCCATGCCTCCAAACTAAAATTATATCTTTATCAACCATCGCTTCAGCAATAAAGGGATTTCGATCAAAAAGTTTTGCGCGATTTGCAAAGTCAGCCCTTAAAGCAGAGTTAATTTTTTCTGAAGCTGACTCCATTTTTCCATTCTCATTCGTATAAACAGGTTCGGCAGCACCCATGCTTGCGCCTTTAACGGCAGAAATGAATCTGGTAGAATAAGCGAGCATCGCTCCCGCAGAAATAGCCCAATTATTAATCAATGTCACAATAGGAATATTATATTGAAGATCCATCTCTTTCAGAGCGTCAGAGATTTTTTGTGCAGCAAAGACTTCTCCACCAGGTGTATCTAGTTCAAGAATGATAAATAAAGGAGGATTTTTTTTATAATATTCAAGTCCCTGCTTGATGTAAAGCCAAGTAGACTCATTAATAGAGGTTTCCCGATTGCCAACATACAAATAACCAATCTTGTTATTTTTACTCTTAAATAAAATCTCTTTTTGCAATTTTTGCTCTAAACTTAAAGTTGACAAATCCGTCGTCGTATTAATTTTAGAATTTTGATCGATTGATTCGAACAAATACTTTTTTTCAAAATCTTTTAAAGGTAAGAGAGCATCAATCATCCCTAAATATTTAAGTTGATTTTGATTTACAACTAGCGTTTGTCCCTCCGAAGAAATCAGCGCGTATGGACTTTTTTTATAAGCTTCGATTTTATCATTAACAACTTGCAAAAAAGGATCAGTCATTCCATCCGCCAATAAGAATAAGGTAGAAGCGTGCGGATTATTGCTATCAATTAAGCTCCGCACTTGATTACGGAGAATATTGGTGGGTAAATCTCTTTCAGCACTCCCAGGAATATCTCCCCACGAGAAAACTAATGAGCCGTACATTTCATCCGCTAAAAAAGGAATGATAGCAGCTGGACCGATCACAACATCATTTAGATAAACAATAATTTTTTGTTGCTGTGTTTGTTTCAAAATATAGAGCGATTTGGCAAAATCTAAAACATCAACTAAATCGCCAGAATTAGAGTTTAATTCAATAATGATAAGAGGGTGTGGTTGCTCGTAAAATTGTGTTAATATTTTTTGTGCTGGTTCTAATTTACTCTTATCTAAAAATCCCTTTAAATACAGTTTAATAGGTTTTTCTTCCATTCCACAAAGCAAGCAAGTCGAGCTAACGAAAAATAGAAGAAGAGAATAAAGGTAATATTTAAACATATTGAAGTGACAAAGTTGGTGTCTGAAGCTATTTTTGCGAACTTATTTTTCACATTTCGTCACTGTAGCAAAGATTTTCTTTTTTCTAATAAAAAAAATGCATTTATTCTGCATCTATTAAATATAAAGCCTTTACATTTTTTTACTGATCTTCATTTAAGTAAATATTGTTGATTTTTATAGGATTAGAAAAATTTAAGTAGAGCGATAGGACCCTTTAGCCAAGATAATTTGGATCTAAAATTCACCTTAAGCTCTACTGTACGATACAAAAGTGCGGTGTTCTTAACCCAAACAATACTAAAATGATGCTCTACTAAAAATAAATTTTTTACAGTTGAATTAAAAAGCTAAATGTAGATATTTACATGCGAAAGCTCGTATTTAAAATAATTAAAAATTGCGAGTAAATTTTCAACTATGCCCGTCACTAGATAATTGTTCGGAGGTTAAAAGAATCGCTAATCGGAGAGATACAAGCCTTTTTTGATCTTTTATACTAAGATAGTTTAGTCTATCAGCTAATGCCTCTTTCAAATGGCAACTTCTTTTAGACAAATCAATTAGATGTTTTTGCGCGATATCTAAATTTGCAGGAGTTAAAGGTATTTGACCAAGAGCTTTCATGACTTCACGGGCATATTCTTTTATTTTTTTTAAAGAAGTATTTCTAATATAACTTTGTACATACATGGGGGTGTAAGTTTTTTGCCAGCTTTTAATTGCTTCATTGCCATAACCTTCTTCACTTTCATAATCTTCATGCTTTTTAGATAAAGCCACATAATCTATCTCTGTTTTAGAAGGAAAACAACCAAATATATTATAAAAAGTGTTCATATTAGCTCCTCTTCTGTATTATGAGATCCTTAACAAAATATCAAATTAAAATATTTTTTAGGTTTATTCTGCTAAATGAGAGATACTAGCAAAACTTTAATTTTTCTATTTACGACTCAGATTATTAAAAATAAAGATACTGTAAATTAACAGTATCATACTATCACATTCATTGCAAATAAACACCGTTTATAGGATTCGTCTAAAGGCATTGGTTTTTTCCGAACAATTCTATTTTTGTAAAACATTAGGATATATATTTCAGCAAATTTTTTATTAAGTAATAATGAAAATAACCCTTAAACACCAAAAACTTAAATTTATTTTGTTTCAAAGCGATAAGAAAAAGTACTCCTTCTTATCGCTAAATCTTTAACTGTATTCAGCATCTAACTCAAGGTTAGGGTTCATTTTTATAAGCGAGATAAAATGAATAAACGAAAGGATAACCCAGCAAAATTACACCGGTACTCATACTTGTCCGAGCCACTATATCTTTCTCATCATTTTCAGGATTTGACGGATTATCTGTATAAGAAGCCAGTAGACCGGTTAAAAATAAACCAAGTCCAGAACTAAAATAACTAACCCCATAACTTCTATTATTCACATAAGAATTTTTTAATTGATGGCCAACCCTTGTTACATATCGGGATGCTAAATAATCTAATTTTTCGATTGTTCCTTTTAATTTAGAATTATTTTTATAATTTTCTTCTTTAATAACTAATTGCATATTAGATCGATCTAATTTCGCTAGATCATAAAGGCGGGTTTTTAATAAGCTTTCACACTTTCCTTGCAATCTTCCTTGTGAGGAAAGGGTTTGAGAAAGGTAATTCATGTAACAGCGAATTTTATCTGTCATAGGTAACTGTTGGTCGGTATTAACAATTTCTATAAGACTTTCAACATCTCCATCGTTAGTTAAAATATTCATATTCTGACCGACGTTCGGAAGATTAAAATCTTGTATATCATAATTGAGCATAGGATTAACCATATCATCACCTTATTGAATATTAATGGAACAGTAAATTATTTATTTTTTTAATAGCAATTTGTTTAATTATCAAACGAAAAAAATATTTATTTTAAAGAAAGGAATTATTAAGGAAATATTAATTTAAGTTGATCCTAAACATATCATGCTAATTAAAAATTTTCATTTGACTTTTCTAATGTAAATGACTTTCTTATAAGGTTTTCATTATAGGGAGAACGAAAATGACATTATCATGACTAGGTTGCAAATCGACAACTATTAAAAAAAATGATCATATTTACACGGAAAGCAGAATCATCGCTGCCTTAACTGCGGATGCTAATGTGCCATAGCTCATCAAAATACGATGATCAATGAAGAGAAGTGATCCTGAATTGATCAAGCATTTCTCAACTAAATTTTACTAAAGAAGGTATCAGCCGCATTTTGTTCATGAAAACGTTGAGGAATTATCAGAAAGATGAATGTAACTGTAACTAGTGCCAACAAGTTTTAAATCGCTGTTATTAAATTAGATGAACAATTGAGCTATGGAGAAACAAGAATAGTCAACAATGGTTGTGACTTGGTTTTTAATCTGCTACGAGGCAAGTTTTAGCCATACACGATGAGGAAACAAATGCGAAAAGGTGCTGAATGGTTGAGGGAAAAATTGCTAAAAGTTTAAAAAAAGCCGCTTTATTATTTTAATTTGCATTCGAGAATGCTAAATCGAATCTTATTTTATTTTTCATGAATTAAAAGATGTATGGAACTTGCATACAATTATTTTTGCAAATTTTTTAAAAAAATATTTAATATTACTATTTATATCTTTATTTACAATACATGCAATTTTTTTTAACTTTTATA